>CAZKTR010000123.1:0-8717 GCA_964555525.1 uncultured Pirellulaceae bacterium | reverse complement strand
CCGTTCAGCACTAACCGCTTCGCAAACGCCCACCGAGGGTAGCGTTACTTTCGCGGAGCGATAGGCGACATTACTCCTTTTCCGCGTCCAGCTGTTTATATTTCTGCTGGTACTTTTTGTACAACCGCAACTGGCGATTTGAAAGATCAACCTCGCGGCCTTCCAAAAAGGCCATCAGCACGTTAGTCCGAATCTCCAATGGATTGCCATCGGTCACGATCAACGAAGCATCCTTGCCGACAGTCAACGAACCGACCCGATCATCGACACCAAAAATCTCCGCCGGCGACAACGTGATCGACCGTATTGCCTCATCTACCGGCAAACCAAACGCCGCTGCTGTGGCAGCGTGATACGAAAGATTCCGAGCATTCCAAGTTTTACTCCGCTCAGTGCCCGAAATGCAAAACTTAACACCCGCTTCATGTAACCGAGCCGCCAGCGTATAAGCCCGATCGTATTCGTCCGATCGCCTATCAGGCATCCGATGCACTGCCCCAATCACTACCGGCACGTCAAACTTCTTCAACAGCTCCGCACACTCAGCCGCATCGTAGCCGCCCAAAATAATCAGCTTTACCTTTTCTTGAATCGAAAAGTTAACCGCCGATTGAATTTCAGCCGCGTCATTGGCTTTGACCATCATCGGTATTTTTCCATCCACGACATCAATCATCGCTTCCAAACGAGCATCGTAGTTCTGAGTCGAATCGGCTGCATTCCTCGCATCGCGATAATCTCGAGCTGCCGCCAAAAACTCGGTCAACTTTGTCAGCCGCCCCGCTTGTTTTTTTTGTGCAGCTTGGATTTCCTTGGCAGTCATTCGAACACGCATCCGACCGGACAATGTCTGCGACGGCCAATCGACCTGCATCGCAGCCTCGGCCTTAACGGCCATGTCTTCGTAAGTCCAACCGTCTAATTGAATCACGGCCGACTTTCCAGAAATCAAACCGCCCGATGGCGCCGTCAATGCGAACAACACACCGTTAGAACGCGTTACTGGAATGTTCATATTGTCTGGATAAACGGAAACCAACGCCTTCACATTCGGGTTGATCGTCCCGGCTTCACGATAGTCATTTGTAGCGCGAACTGCAGACAGTTCCGTCAAACCAATCTGAGTATGTGGTTCGAATAGCCCCGGATATACATGCTTGCCTTCTAAATCGAAAACCTTCGCCCCTTCCGGAGTGTCTACTTTCTTGCCAATCGCAGCAATCTTGCCGTCTTCGATCAACAACATTCCGTTTTTAATTTGCTCCGCATTGATTGGATGCAACGTCGCATTCTTCAATACGATTGATTCTTGCTGCTTAGCTCCGGGGACTTCCTGCGCGAGCCCAACAGTCGACAACAGAATCGCCGCGGCCAAACAAGTTACTGAAATCTTAAATCGCTTATTCATGGCTGGCTCCTTGCTGTGATTTCTGTTGCTGCCAGTGTTGATGGTCGTCGGCATGATCATCATGCCCACAAAACTCGTCGTGTCGCGGCCAAAGCTTCGCCGGATCGGTCGTGTCTTTATTACTGGCTTCCATTTTTGCTCCGGAAGTCAAGATCTTTTGGATCAACACGTTTCGCCGATGCTGATTGTCTTTACGACGTTGCAAATCTTCGGCAATATCAAAATACTTGCGGCCGTCGATCCAAGTCTGCTTGACTCTGGAGAGATTCGACAAAGGGTCACCGGACCAGAGCACCAAGTCTGCGTGCTTACCGGGTTCGAGCGAGCCGACTTGGTCATCGATGCGAAGTTGTTTGGCGGGATTGAGCGTGACAAACTTTAACGCTTCGACTTCATCAACGCCGCCGTAACGAACGGCCTTCGCCGCTTCCTGATTCAAACGCCGGCCGAGTTCGTCGTCGTCCGAATTGAACGAAACCACCAAGCCAGCGTCGTGCATCAACGCTCCGGCATACGGGATCGCGTCTTTAACTTCGTATTTGTAAGCCCACCAATCCGCGAACGCACTCGCCATCGCACCGTGTTTGGCCATTTGATCGGCGACCTTGTACCCCTCAAGAATATGCTGGAACGACCCGATCGTAATCTCGTGCGACTCCAAAGTCCGAATCAACGCCAAAATTTCGTCCTGACGATAGCTGTGGCAGTGAATCCATCGCTGGCCGTTGCAAATCTCAACCAGCGCATCCAACTCTAGATCGCGTCGAGGAGGAAGGCCCGTACGTTTGGCGCGATACGCTTTCCACGTTCGCTCGTAATCCTTCGCGGCGCGGAATGCGTCGTCAATCAGTTGTTCGACGCCCATCCGAGTCTGAGGATAGCGACCAGTAGGATTTGGCCAATTGCTTTGCTTGACGTTTTCGCCCAATGCAAACTTGATTCCTTGTGGTGCTGCATGGAACTTCATGTCTTCTTCGTTGGCACCCCATCGCAATTTGATAACTTGGTTTTGCCCACCGATGGGATTAGCAGATCCATGCAAAATGTTCGCCGCAGTAACTCCACCGGCCAGCTGTCGATAGATCGTGATATCGTCCGGATCGATCATGTCGCCGATCCGAACCTCCGCTGTGATCGCTTGGCCGCTTTCGTTGATGCCGCTATCGGTGGCCATGTGTGAGTGGCAGTCGATGATACCGGGCGTAACATGTCCGCCTTCGCCGTCGATAACAAGATCCGCGTCTGGCAGCGGCAGCTTGGCCTTCAAGTCGATGACTGACTTGACTTCACCGCCACCGAATAGAATCGCACCGTTTTCGATCTTACCGCGTTTGTCCAATGTCCAAATCGTCACGTTCGTGATCAACACGGTCTTCGGTTGATCTGGAATGGCTGCGACACCGTAGGCCCCAAGAGGAAAGTCGACGGGAAAAGAAACGCTCGGCGTTGTTGATTCTTTTGGTTTCTTGTCGGCATCCGATTTGTTTTGCCCGTCGGCAACTTCGCTTTCTTTTTCTGCATCAGCCGAATCTCCCGCTTTGTCATTCTCGTCGCTCTCTGCTTCGTCGGCAGGCTGGTCTTTTTTGGTATCAGCCGATTTCTGATGCTGGTGACCTTTCACCTCCCGAGCCCACTCGTCGACCGGCTTTAGCTTGAAGCTGGAAACAGCGCCTTGCGGCGTCGTTAGTTGACCGATCCCCGTTTCATCATCGGCGAACAAAATCGTGAATAGGTACACGCCAGTTTCTTTTTCGTCAGGCAACGCAAAGGTACCGGTGACTCGCCCGCCGCTTTGGCTCAATGACTTAATTTTGATCTTTGGATTTATTTCCTTTTTGGGTTCAGATTCCGCGGCCTGTTCTGCATCGGCCGGATCATCCTGATCAACATCTTCTCCTTTATCCTCCATGCCTTCTTTACCTTCTTTGCCTTCTTTGTTTTCAACTGGCTTCTTTGACTTCGCCCTAGTCAAATATCCGGTCAACGAATTCTTTGATTTCTTCAAAACAAGATTGAACTTCGCCAACGGTTCACTCTCGATTTGCCAAGCCCCGTCGATCATCGGCTGATTGGCTTGGTGTGAGTGCCCGAACTCAAAGTACTGACCGTCCACCACAACGCTTGCAATCTTCGATGACTTGGCAAACAAATCTCCATCCAGCAACGTGAAGTTAGCGATCTTGTTCGGCTGCACTGTACCCAATTGATCGTCGACTTGATAAAGTTTCGCGGGGCCCAACGTCAAACCATGCAGCGCTGCTGTTTTTGACAAACCTCGTTTGACCGCCTTGCGAACGTTCTTCAACACATCCTTTTTGTTCTTCAAACCCTTGGTCGTAAACACAAACTCCATCCCATTGGCCTCGAGCACCGCGGGGTTGCTGGGCGCGTGATCCCAATGCATCAACGATTCTAGGTTCACGCCACGCGCGCGTTCTGGCGATGAAACGTCAGGTGCTTTGGGAAAGTTGAGCGGCAAAATGACCGGCCGCCCGGTGGCTTTAATTTCATCGATACGGCGATACTCGTTGCCGCTCCCCAACAAAATTAGGTCCAGCCCAAACTCGTTTGCAAAACGTTCGGCTCGCAATGCAAACAATTCATTCGAGGTCTCAATCACGACCCGCTGGTCACCCGCAATTACAGGCTGCAACGCCGCCAACGCCTGATTGCTCTCCGGGCGCTCGACCGTGGAGTTCGTTTTGGCTACTTGGCTGGCATCCCGATACCACTTCGCATCATAGATTGCTTGACGAGCTAACGCGTAGGCTCCCATTGGCGAATTAGGATACTTGCCGCGGCCGCGTGCTGCGGTCAGTTGAAGATGCTGAGCGACATTGGTTTTAATGACCGCGTGATTACTATCGCTGGACCCAAGCAACAGTAACGCTGAATCCCCTTTGATGATTCCATCACTGGGAGCTACCAGAGCGGCAGTAAACCCCGCAGCTCGCATTGTGCTGGCGCTAAGCTTGGAGTAATCCAAATCCTGATCGACAGAGACTTGCGGCCGAATTCTATCGTTCCAATAAGCGGTCCCAGTTTCGGTCTCAAAAGAAATTTCCGTTTCGATGAACCCATCGACAAAACCAGCGTACAAGTGATTCCCCGTCGCATCGACGCGGCGAGCCCCCACAGGAATTTCGATGTCTTCACCGATCGCAAGGATTTTGCCGTTGGCAACCAACACCGTCTCAACAACTGGCTCAGATGTCGGTGTCCGATGCACCACCGCGCCGACGATCGCGTACGTCGCAACCGGATTCACATGCAAGCCCTCTCGATGGACGCTCTCGCGAGCCGAATCGGGCTTGCGATCGATGATAGATTCGTGAGTATGCTGAGCTTGTGCGGTGCACACAAAACTAAACAGTAAGCAGGTGAACCCGAATGCAATTGATTTGCAAGACAACATGAGATCTCTTTGGTTGACAAACAAAGTTGGCGGTGATTTGACTGGAGTCATCGATTTTTGCGGTAGATCCTTAAAAGCTAATCAGCAACGCTCAAGACCCGAAGATGATTTACACTATAACACGCGTCTATGTCCCTATCGGGCATTTATAAAAACTGAACCCAATTGGACGACGTGAGTTCCGCCGACACGACTTACAATCGATACTGACTGAAAAACAACGTGAGGTACAACACGAATACGCACGCTCATTCTAATTGCGAACAATTCTTGATTTGTAGCTGGGCTCGCCAGAGTTCAGGAGGCTTGGCAATCCACCCGAAGTCTGGCGGCATCGGCTACGTAGTTGAGTTCGTGCCCAACAGGCTGGCTTTTTTCCAACCAAAGCTGGGCTGGTTTTCCGGCCGGGCACCTTACGCAGATTTGCGTTCGAGTGATAAAATGATAAACCGCTCCGACTTCCGACGACTGCAGCCGCAAACTCAACACTCACGCTGAATTTTGGTGAAAACCATGAATCGTTCCCGCTCAAATAAAAATATCGTCATCCTAGTCGGATGTCTTGTGATCTTGATCACAACCATTACCCACAGTGATGCTTGTTGGGCTCAAGTCAATCGCTACCGGCCGCCGGTAGCGCAGCAACCAACGCCTGCCAATCCTGCGACAGCTCCTCAACCAACGCCGACTCAGCAACCGTCCACCCCCCGTTTCACTGGCCAACCCGCGCCGGCGACGACCGTTGATGCGCCGGCCGACCAGCAACCCATCGCCGTTACCGAACTGGCCAATAGCCAGCCAATCGTTTTAAAAGCAGAGGCCTACGCCGGCCAGCCTTACGGCGTTGGCAAGGTCACGTTCCGTTTGAGCTCCAGCGACAAAATGCTTGATCGCACCGGAGCAATTTTGATCGATGATGCTCAACAACGAATTCTATATCCGGTTGTCTCAAGTTCGGCGTTTAAAGCATTTGTCGAAAACATTGTCGGCAAACGTTATCAAGAACCGACCGACGTGCATACCGTTTGGTTTCTATTCCAAGGCGAAGCACCCTTGACGATCTCTGTTTTCGGTTCGCAACAAACTGCAATCAACGTACCGGTCGAGTTTGTCCGACCGCGTCAGTTTGATCGGCGAGTCAAACAATGGTGGCAGTCGTTTAATCGAGTCGTCGATGAACAGATTGAATCGGGCGACTATCCACCGATCCTACACGTGTACCTCAAGAACTTGATCGGCAAGCGTTTTGGATTGACCGCGACCGACAAGCGAAAAAAGAATCGCGATCCACTGATGCAAACGTTCCAGTTAATGTTTGATCTTGAATCGCTGCGACTGGACACGATCACCGACCTAATGACCCGGGGCGTGCAAGCCCAATTGGTTGACCAACCCGTTCCCGCACCTATTAACTGGACGCCTGTCAAAGTCGACAACTTGCCGCCAAAAATAAAAATTGAACCGATGGCTCATTGCGTGCCCGAAGAGTGTTTTTATCTTCGCTTTGGCACATGGGGGAATCAACTGTGGCTCAAACGGTTGATGGAAGAATTTGGTGGCGATTTGAGTCGAATGATTCAAGCGAGAGGATTTCGCTATCGAATTCAATCGAAGTTTTTAGATCAACTGGCATTAGAGAACTCCGGCTTTGATGATTTGTTTGGTGGTCGTTTGATCGACGATGTGGCTGTCATCGGTATGGACACTTACTTTGACACCGGTTCAGCAGTTGGGGTAATACTACACGCTAAGAACAGCAAAACACTCGACGGCAACCTGCGAAAAAAACGAGCGGCGTTCGCAAAACGCAATCAAAAAATCGGTACGACGATCAAGGAAATCAAAGTTGGCGATCACTCGATTGAATTCCTGTCCACGCCCGACAATCGCTATCGCTCATTTTACGTGGTCGCCAAAGACTGTCATTTGTTCACGACATCACTGACGGTCGCGAAACGCTTTTTAGAAGCCAGCGAGGACAAAGGCAGCTTGGCAAAAACGGAAGAATTCCGGTTCGCGCGCTATAACATGCCGCTTGAACGCGATGATACGATCTTTGTGTTCGCGTCGACGCGATTTTTCCAAAACCTGTTAACCCCGCAATATCAAATCGAACTTCGTCGCCGTAATCGAATCGCGACCGATATGATTTTGCTGGAACTGGGAAAGCTCGCCGCCAAGAATGAAGGCCACGGAGACATGCCGATCGATCAGATGGTCAATTTTGGCTACCTGCCAAACAACTTTGGCTATCGCCCCGACGGTGGCGACTTCAAAATCGAAGGCGACCAATGGAGAGACTCAATCCGAGGACTGCGTGGTTTTTTCGTTCCCATTCCAGACTTGCCTCTGACCAAGGTCACGGCGGATGAAGTCCAATGGTTCAACGAACGCGCCGCCTTTTTTGCAGACTCCATTCGATCGCTTGACCCAATGCTAGTGGTCCTTAAGCGCTTCGAGTTAAAAGACAACGTCGAAAGAGTTGTCTTTGATGCTCGGCTGGCCCCTTTCGGTGCCGAAAAGTACGGCTGGTTGATGTCGATGCTAGGGCCACCTTTGGAAAACCAAGTGAATACTCCGCCACGTGACATTGCTTCCTTTCAGGCTAGTATGAAAGGCGGGAACATGAATCCGCAAATCCCGCCGTATCAAGTGTTCGCCGGAGTTCAAGATTACATCAGCCCACATATCGACATGAACCCTTCCTCTCGGATGGGCTTGTTTCGAACGCTCAAAGAGATCCCCGGTTATCTGGGGACTTGGCCGAGTCCCGGGTATATCAACTGGATGCCAGCTCTGGGCGGGCAACCGGACGAGTTTGGCTACACGTACAGTCGATTGCTTAAACTATGGCGTCTACAGTGGGGTGCGTTTTCGGTACTGGCTTTTGATCAACCTCGACTGGAGAACCTGAAACCGCATTTAAAAATTGTCGATTCCGAACGATCCGCACAGATTCGTTTAACGGTCGAAGATTTGTCTCAATCAGCGCTGAAGGACTGGGCTAACACGGTCAACTACCGCCGAGCATGGCAGACATCGGTGTCGAACATTCAGATGTTGAACTTAGCCGTTCAACAATTTCGAATCACTCCCGAGGAAGCCAGCCTGGTGATGCAACGGATGTTGGACGCCGAGTTGATTTGTTCGTTAGGGGGGGAATATCAACTAGCAAAAACTCCATCGGGTCGGTCGATCTGGGTTTCTTCAAAGTGGCCCTCATTCCTGAATCCAGTGTTACCGCCGAAGCACATTGCTCCATTTTTAACTTGGTTTCGCGGACTCGAACTCGAAGTCTCCAAAGCGGAAACACAATTTTCGATTCATGGATTTTTGGACATTAAACGATCCGAAGAAGCCGCCAAGCTCCCACCCTTTAAACTGTTCGAAGGATTCGGGAACTTGTTTGGTGGGTAGTAATGTTTCAATTTATCAACCGCGTGTTTCGCAAATTGACACGTTGGTTGTCAAAACGACGACAACATGACTGGAGATTCCAAGGATTTCGTCATGTTTTGCGGTAAATCAGTGTTTGGCTTACGACTTGCATATTCTATCGTTGCAACAAGTCTTCACCGCAACCAATCTAACTGAGAGAAGCCAAATGAGTAATTACTTCAAAATCGGATTTTTCGCCTTTGCAATCGCTTTAATTTCTGCACCGTCAGTTTCCGAAGCCCAAATTAATACTCGTCGCGGAACCATCGCGGGTGCGGTTATTGGCGGCATCATCGGTGACCAAAACAATGAAGCACTCGCGGGAGTCGCGATTGGCGGTCTTGTGGGTAACGTTGTCGGACGCACCGTCGATCGCAACAGCTTCAACAATAGAGGTTACTATCAACAGCCTGTCTACCGACAACCCGTTTATCAACAGCCTGTCTATCAGCAACC
>CAZKTR010000122.1:0-8782 GCA_964555525.1 uncultured Pirellulaceae bacterium | reverse complement strand
AGCCTAAAAGAGTTTGATTCCGCCGTTTCTGTCTACGATGTCGCCAAGAGCATTGGCTCGCGACTAGCGAAAGACGCCTTATGGGGCGAGATCGATGATCAGCCGGTTGAGATGGATTTTGAGCTGCCGCAAGGCGAACCCGTCAATCTTAAAATCATCACAAAAAAGAGCCCTGAGTTGCTCGACACGATGCGTCACAGCTGTGCTCACGTGATGGCTCGAGCAGTCATGCGCATCAAAGAAGGCGTGCAACTGGCGTTCGGCCCCTCGATTGACGGCGGCTTTTACTACGACTTCGAATGTGCTCAGCCGTTGACAGAAGATGACTTCCCTGCAATCGAAAAAGAGATGCAGAAGATCATCGACCTGGACGAGCCCTTTGAGCGCGTCGTTCAACCTCGCGATCAAGCCGTCAAACTGTGCCAAGACCTAAAGCAAGAATTCAAAGTCGAGCACATCCAAACTGGACTGGCCGACGACGATACACTTTCGTTCTATCAACAAGGTGAGTTCGTCGATCTTTGCCGCGGCCCACATGTGCCATCGCCAAAACGCATCGTCGCCTTCAAGTTGTTATCGATCGCTGGTGCCTACTGGAAAGGCGACCAGTCAAATCCGCAATTACAGCGAGTCTACGCGACTGCGTTCTTCAGCCAAGCGGACTTAGATCAGTATCTTGCCAATCAAGAGGAAGCAAAAAAACGCGACCACCGGGTGCTCGGCAAACGACTTAATTTGTTCCACGTTGATGAAATGGTCGGGCAGGGGTTGATCCTATGGAAGCCCAAAGGAGCCTTCATTCGCCAGCAGCTGCAGGACTTTATCTCCGAGCATTTGACTCGTCAGGGATACAGCCAGGTCTTCACACCTCATGTCGGCAAATTGGATTTGTACAAAACCAGCGGTCACTTCCCCTACTACCAAGAAAGCCAATACCCGGCCTTGGTTGATCGTGATCACTTGAAAAAGTTATCCGACGAAGGCTGTAGCTGTAGCGACCTGTCTAACTTGATGGAAGAAGGTGAGATCGAAGGCTACTTGCTGAAGCCGATGAATTGCCCGCACCATATCAAGATCTACGGTTCCGAACGGCGTAGCTACCGCGATCTGCCAATTCGCTTGGCAGAATTTGGCACCGTTTATCGCTGGGAGCAATCCGGTGAAATCGGTGGACTAACACGCGTCCGTGGTTTTACTCAAGACGATGCTCACCTGTTCGTTACCCAAGAACAACTTGCGGGCGAACTGATCGGCTGCATCGATCTTGTCAAAACAGTCTTTGGTGCCATGGGCATGAACGACTACAGCGTGCGTGTGGGGCTTCGAGATCCCGACAGTACAAAGTACGTTGGTGATCCCGCCAACTGGGATCTTGCCGAACAAGCCTGTCGCGAAGCAGCCGATACACTCGGCCGACCGTTTTCAGAAGACCCCGGAGAAGCTGCATTCTACGGTCCGAAGATTGACTTCGTGGTCAAAGACTGCATCGGCCGCAAGTGGCAGCTGGGCACCGTCCAAGTTGACTACAACTTGCCAGAACGTTTTGGGTTGGAGTACATGGGAGCGGACAATACGCCTCATCGTCCGATCATGATCCACCGAGCTCCGTTCGGTAGCATGGAACGCTTCATCGGGGTTTTGATCGAGCACTTTGGGGGGAACTTCCCGCTGTGGTTGGCTCCCGAACAAGCGAGATTGCTAACAGTGAGCGACAAATCCGAAGCTTACGGAAAAGAAGTTCACGCGAAAATGAAAGACGCTGGTCTGCGCGTCGAAGGTGACTTCCGCAGCGAAAAGCTGGGATCCAAAATTCGTGACGGCCAGTTGGACATGGTGCCTTACATGCTGATCGTCGGGCCTCGGGACGCCGAAAACGGCACCGTTTCGATACGAGACCGCTCTGAAGGCGACTTAGGAGCGATGCCCGTTGACGAAGCAATTGCTAAATTTCAGCAAGAAGTCGACCAAAAAACTATTCGATAGCGTATGTTTTAAGGGGTTGGGGAGACGGGCGGATTAAAGCAAAAACAGCTTCAGTCCGCACCAAATCCGCCAAATGCCCTTCGTTTTACTGGTTTATTGCCCGGATAACGATACAATTCAAACAGTCGGCAGTGAGCAGTTCGTTGTTGATGTTTTTAAAAATGGGTGAGCTTGGTAATATTCAAGCACACAAACTAATACTTCTGTCTTTTTGAAAGGGACAACGATTCCACCGAGTGACAAAAAACAAAACCGGATCAACGAGCAAATTCGCAAAACACCGATCCGAGTTATTGACCAAGATGGCAACCAACTAGGTGTCATCCCAACGAAAGAAGCTCTTGATAAAGCACGCGATGCCGGTTTGGATTTGGTAGAGGTCGCAGGAGAAGCGAAACCACCGGTCTGTCGAATCATGGACTTTGGTAAGTTCAATTACGACAAGAAAAAGCGACAGACGAAAAACAAGTCGCACCAAACCAAGCTTAAAGAGATTCGTGTACGCCCAAAAACTGGCAAGCACGACATCGACTTCAAAGTCAAAAAAGCCATCGGCTTCCTTGAACACCACGACAAAGTTCAAGTCACCGTCCTATTCCGTGGGCGCGAAAATGCCCATATCGATGAAGGCCGTAAGGTCATGGACGGCATCATTGCCCAACTCGAAGAGTACGGCAAAGTCGAAAGCAGACCCTCGCAGCAGCAACGCCGCATGATCTGCACCATCGCACCGTTGAAAACGTCATAGTGTGGACTCGTGGTCACCAAGACAGCGAGAATAAAACTGCTACGTGACCGGCTCCAAATTTGAAACACAAAAAGCACGGCAAACTCTGCCGTGCTTTTTTAGTTCTAATCGACACCAATCAAAAACTGCCCTGTTCAAACTGGATGTTGGATTAGCGATGATTAGTGTTCCGTTTTCCGCTCACCTACTTTCTGATCCGTCTTGTCGTTAGCTTTCGGTTGCGTCAGCCATTGTTGATCTTTCAACCAAGCTTCCAACTGCAAGTTCCATTCCGCGACGGGCTTTTCCGTTTGCTGAATACCATACCCGTGACCACCACTTGCGTAGGCGTGCAATTCCGCTGGCACGCCGTGCTGTAAAAGTTTTGCAAACAACAACGCTGACTGAGCACCACGCATTTTGTCATCCCCCGTGACAGCCATAAACGTCGGAGGTGAATCCTTGGTGACGCGAATCAAATCACCCAATTCAGCTTTGTCATCAGAATAGCCGTTGCCCATGTAAGCCGCATAGATCGGGCACATAAAATTGGGTGCTCGGTCCACCTGATCGATCTGGTCGCGCGGCGCGTACGTTTCGGTGGCCGAGTTTAAACCCGCCATCAATGCCAAATGTCCACCAGCACTAAAACCCAGCACTCCAATTCGTTCCGGATCGATATCCCACTGCTTGGCGTTGGTTCGAACCAAGCGAATCGAACGCTGGAGATCCTGCATCGGCTCCCAGTGAAAACGCTTTGTCCGCCGAGGCACCCGATACTTAAGCACAAACGCGGTCACGCCGATCGAGCTTAACCATCGTGCCACTTCGATACCTTCGTGTTTGTAGCAGCACCGCGAGTAACCACCGCCAGGACAAACGATGATCGAGCAACCTGTCGCGATTTCGTCGGCTGGTTTAAAAACCATCAGCGACGGGTCTTGAACATAAAACAAACACCGCGCATCGATGTTTTTCTCCTCAAGCTGTTTGACTTTGTCCTTGGGAAAAGTCGTCGCGCCCGGCGGCAACGCTGCCGACCAGACTTTGATTTCCTCAATCGGCTCGCCTGCAACCGCAGTAGTCGCCGATTCGGTCTGCGTTTGAGCCACCACGGTCGCAGACTGACAAGCGAACTGTAACGCAAACAAACCGGTTAGTAAGAATACGGAGTTACTGAAATTGGGCATGAGCACGACTTACATATCTAGAAGCGGTTCATAAAAACGAATTCGTTAACTCGCCATGATTACTTATCAGCGCGCAATCAACAAGCCACTAGCCACGTTCAACTAACCTTTTCGCTTGCTCAATCCAAGCATCCTCTTGAATGCGATTTCCTAACCCGAGCGTTTCTGCCACGGCTGCCGTATTTTCTGGAGTCCAGTTCGCAATTTGACGGAAGTGGTAAATCCCAAGTCGATTCAAATCGCTTTCGGTTGCGTTACCAATTCCATTGATGCGACTAAGATCATCAATTTGATTGGGCTCGGATTCGCAAACAGCACCGAAGTTTAAATCAGACGGCGCGGGTGCGGGCCTAAGCGTACTCAACCAACCAAAAGATTTGGTTAAGTCGACACCAAACCGAGGACCCGCAAACCAAGTCGTCAGTAAGCGACGTTCTTGCTCGTTCAGCAACTCGACTTGATGGCGATTGTAAAGCCCCATGCGATAGAGTTCGTCTCGCGCCTCTTGGGTTACCCCTGCCATCGTTTGAGTGTAATCTTCGACGTCGTGTGGAACTCCGTAACCCCAGATCGGGTTGCCCCGCATGGCCCACTCCGCTTGCTCCCAGTCAGTGCTCTCGTCTCCGCAAAGATGGTGATCGCGACGGTGACAGTAGACTTCGTAGGCCTTGTCCTGAATTAATTCGATTGACGGATTGAGCGTGTTGCCTTCTGAAGAAATTCGCCACTGGTCCATATCCAGGTGCCAACCCTTGCTGCCGAACCAAGCTTGCAAACGAGCCTGTTCGAGATGAGGCAAATTGTGTAGTTGATCGAAATTGTAGATCCCCATCTTTCGTAACTCTCGGCTTTGAGGATCGTCGATGCCGTCGAGCAAAGTTAAGTCGTCCCTCCATTCGGGAGCGAATTTAAACAGACGAGGTGGTTCAGTACTTTTAAGATCTTGAGCGATCACCTGACCTACATTGATTGATCCCGCTGCACCGGCGTTGCTCGCTCCAATTCCTCCGACATTACTCGTTGCGAAGCCAGAAGCTGCGCCGCCGTTTGCGACCGCGCCACCGGCGAAGTCTTGGTTGCTTGCCGCCGGCACTGACTTGGAGGCTTCCTCAGTCACTGGCGCGAAACCCGTGACTCTGACCTCACGACGGCCAAAATGAGGCCCTTTCAAATGACTTTTTTGGTTTAGATCGGTTTTCCAGCCCCCAAGCTTTCCCCAGTCCCAACTGACACCTTTTTGTTTCATCTCTGCTTCAAACTTGGTGCGCTCAGGCGGCGACATATTTTCCAAATCACCGATGCTCTTGATCCCCATCCGCTGCAATTCACCAGCGGTCTTAGCGTCGACGCCTTCGACTTTACCCCAATCGACATCCCCTGAGCCGGCATCAACACGAGTATTCGAAGAAGCTCCGCCGATGGCCGCACCAAGCCCAGTAACTCCGACTGCCGACCCCAAAGCGGTTTTCCAGCCCCCAAGCTTTCCCCAGTCCCAACTGACACCCTTTTGCTTCATCTCAGCTTCAAACTTGGTGCGCTCAGGCGGCGACATATTCTCCAAATCGCCGATACTCTTGATCCCCAGCCGCTGCAATTCACTAGCGGTCTTAGCGTCGACGCCTTCGACTTTACCCCAATCGACATCCCCAGAGCCGGCATCAACACGAGTACTCGAAGAAGCTCCGCCGACCAGCCCCTTCGCTCCGTTGACGGTCACGTCTGCAGCGTTGCCAGCCACATTGCCGACAGCTCCTAAAGCATCACCCGTTTTATCAATCGCGCGTTTGCCAATATTCGCAACGCCTGCGGCAAGTCCAGTGACTCCAGCAGCCGTACCCAAAGCGGTTTTCCAACCGCCAAGCTTACCCCAGTCCCAACTGACACCCTTTTGCTTCATCTCAGCTTCAAACTTGGTGCGTTCTGACGGGGACATATTTTCCAAGTCGCCGACGCTCTTGATCCCCATCCGCTGCAATTCACCAGCGGTCTTAGCGTCAACGCCTTCGACTTTCCTCCAGTCGACATCCCCCGAGGGAGCATCAACGCGAGCATTCGAAGAAGCTCCGTCGACGGCCGCACCAAGACCAGTGATCCCAGCAACCGACCCCAAAGCGGTTTTCCAACCGCCAAGCTTGCTCCAGTCCCAGTTGACACCCTTTTGTTTCAACTCTATTTCAAACTTTGTTCGCTCAGACGGCGACATATCTTCCAAGTCGCCGATGCTCTTGATCCCCATCCGCTGCAGTTCACGAGCAGTCTGAGGATCGATGCCTTCGACTTTACCCCAGTCGACATCGACATTCTTGACTAGTTCATTCTGAGCCTGCTCGAGTGAAGCTTTAGCTTTTCCAACTGAATCCCAGTTCAACGATAGGCCATTTACGGCGAGCTCACTATCAAGCTTTCCGCGTTGAATTTCGGACAGTGAATTTAAATTTTCCAGATCCTTGATTCCATATTCTTTAAGCTTCACAGCAAGTTTAGGAGAGACAAAATCGAACCTGCTCCAATCCATCGCTGCCGCCAGCTTTTGCCTTTCCGCAAGCAAGCTTTGATAGTATCGACTTCGAGACTTGTACCCCGCGGCTTCACTGGCGAGTTCGCTCTGCCGTTGCAATGCGGCCTTCCAAGACCGGTGGCGTCGGCGCCAAAAAATCCACGCGAACAAGAACCCCAGTAGGAGCCCTACAGCAATTACGACCAAACTGGTAAGAAACGGAAACTGAGAGAACCGAAAGACGATTTGTTCCATAGTCATAGCAAAATCAACCGGTAACGAGGGAAGCGAAAGTGGCGGGAAGGATTGGCTACTCAACCAGCTTTAATTGAGCCTTTAAGGTCTCGATTTCATCGGCCACCTGGTTGATGTGTTGCCGCTGTTGAGAATTTTCTTGGATAAGTAGCTGAAGTCGACGTTTAACTGCCCCCCAACGGCAGTAGCCAATTGCCAAGCCGAGGAATAATGAGGCGCCAAACAACGCAATCATTAGCTGAGGAACGTAGTCATAAAAAAAACCTGGAGGCATTTCTTATCCTTGAGTATTAAAGCAAGCCAAGCGTAAAGTAGAGGCAGGTTTGACGTTTGGAAAAAACATCCACGCCATCGCAAAGTCGATGCCCCGCCAAGTAGTTTTATCACTTTGCCCTCTTAAAACCAAATCAAATCGATCAAAAAGACGAGCCTTCAGCGGCGTTTTCGGGCCCTGCCAAAAAAATTGCCTTGTGCAACTTTCAAAAATGGAGGGTGGACACATGTTGGAGGCAGTGACATTGCCTCCGGCCTGCCTTACGCACAAAACGACTATTAGTGCATCAGCGACAGTTCATTTCACCCGGTTAAGAAGCACGACAGGCTGGTGAATGATAACGTCCTCCAGACGCTTTTCAAAAAAAGCTCGTAGCTCTCGCGGGTTTGCCTTGATCGTAAATGGACGCCTAGTATCTTCTAATTCCTTGCCTTCCTTTTTAGCTAGTCTTTTCTTCTTTTTATATTCGTCCTTCTCTTCCTCAGTTGTGTAGTCCCCCGGCAAACGCCCCGCCTTGATTTCTGCCTTTAGCTTCTGTTCATCCAAAGAGTACAAATTGAAGCCCTCCTGCGTCGGCTTAAGAACGTACAGTGTGTAACCTTCATAGTTTTCTGGTTTCCACTCCACCACCTTTTCTAACGGTTCTTCGATCGAATCAAGATCCCAATCTATTTTCTCGTCTATTTCCTCATCACTTTCTTTCAAGTTTGGAATATTCAAAACATAGAAGTCGTCAAATTTTGTCGCAAAGAAAAACTCCCCTGAATCATCGACATCCATCGTTCCATCAGCGTCAATCAATACTAGCGCCGTTCGGAGGAAGCCCGCCGGGAAACCATCACCAGCCTTTCCGACGTGACACATCATGGTCCCTGAACTATCTTCATCTCGCAAAACATAAGATCCGTACAAAGCCTTTTGTATTTTTGCCTTTTCTGGCTCAACCGTTGGGTTAACAAACGATAAGCAATCTAAATCTAAATCTTCTAAATCTAAGCATCCACAGGACAACACAGACATCAACGCAACCAATGATACGATTAACCGAAATGGCAATTTCATCTCTGCTCCTAAAGCGAATGGGATGTACTGATATTCTTACCGCAATCGACCGCGAAATTCGTTTTTTGATTGGGGGCGGCAACCAATTATTTTTGCCGTGCTAAAGTCAACTTAGGATGATAGCCCCGCTTGAGTCTTCAATTGTAAGGATTTCCAGAACCAAAAGAAACGATTCTCGACAAAAACACCGCGAACAAATAGACTTTCGGATTGTCAAAATCATCAACAGATGTTCCACTTGGCAACTCTTCAATATGCCCCCGTAGCTCAGCTGGATAGAGCAACTGACTTCTAATCAGTAGGTCGCAGGTTCGAATCCTGCCGGGGGTGCTTTGGCTGATTTTCCATATAGTCAATTTCTCTAGAAAATCGCGTTTCAATAGGGAGCCCCCAACAAGCACGGGGCCAGTTTCGGAGAAAGCTGGACAAGCCTCCATCTGCAGCCATGGCGAAGACTTCTTGAGGCGACGAATACAACTGGAACGGACGATCCGGCCAAGCAGATTGGCAGGAAGAGTATTGGACCAACGACTCCCAGCGATAGCGTTTTAAACAGATAACGCATCGAAACATGCCGGCAAATAACGTCTCAAAACTTAAAAACGCTACCATTCCACATAGATTGCCAGACTTTTCAGATCTTTGGTTACTTCCAAATCGCCGCAACGGTTGACGTCCTACGAGAAGATTTGACTTATAAGGCATGAATTGATGATCGAATTTGGACACGATAAAGACAGCGGATATTGGCTTCGAGCGGAAATGCTGGTCGAACAACCGCTGGAGACTGTTTT
>CAZKTR010000121.1:0-8857 GCA_964555525.1 uncultured Pirellulaceae bacterium | reverse complement strand
GCACGTTTTTAAAGCACTCCGAAGAGCATGAAGAAGACGAGGAACTGCGTGACGTACAACGCGGGTTGTACGATTACATGTTGGCCTTGGGCGGTCCGCTAAAGGACGGCGATCACGCAAAGTACCTCAAGCAAGCCAAGAAGAAACTACGCAAGTTAAAAAACGCGAACGAGTTGCTCCAAGAGATCCAGCCCGAGATTTCGTCTCATACGAATTTCCAGATGGCTGCGATTTCGTTGCGACTGACGGTCGCACAGATTGCGGATTTGCTGGAAGGCTAGAAGACCCACAATACAAGCTCGCGGCGCAAGCAAGTGCATTTTTGGTTATTCACCGGATGCACTTGCTTGCGCTGCGAGCTTGTATTCTACCGCCGCGGCGGTTTGCGTTTTCGCTCGCGCCGTCGCACGAGTGTTTCTTGCCACTGAGTCGGATCGACTTTAAAGTACAACTTCAACATCCGAAACAGTTCGGTGTGTTCCTCGCGTAACTCATGCGATTGCTCAAAAAACGTTTCCGAGGCCACCGCAAAGAACTCGGCTTGGTTCGTCGCACCGTAATGGTCCAGCAACGTTCGCCGACCTTCGTCCTTTGCTTGGCACAGTTCGCTGAATTCATCTTTGACGAGTCGCTGCCAATTGGCTGCGGTTTCTTCATCATCAAAAACAATATTGCCGCCCATCTCTCCATCGAGCCCGTCCAAGGCATGAGCGAATTCGTGGATCACGACGTTCTTGCCATCGTCTTCGTTGCGCCCACCTCGAAGCGTGCTATCCCAAGCCAAAACGATTGGCCCGCCTTGCCACGCTTCGCCAGCGCGATGCGTGGGACTGCCATCGGTTGAGTTTCGGATGATCGTTCGGGGATAGATCAAAATCGTCGAGACGTTGTCGAAGTAAAATCCTTCCACGCCCAACAGCATCAAGCAAGCTTGAGCGGCAACCGTGACTTTCATTTCCTCGGTGACTTCCAGCCCCTCGCAGCCTTCCCAATGCTTTTCGGCGACAAAGACTTGGGTGAGCTTCTGTAGTCGCTGCATTTCTGCCGGCGGCAGATCCCAAGTGAGCCGGACGTTGCGGTTGAGATGCAAGGCCCACGATTCAGGAATCGGTTGGGCCAGGATTTTTTTGCGCCGTCGTTTTTTGAACCAGCCAAAGATCATGTTGGTTGCGTTTTTAAGAAGGTGAGTGGCATAAGCTTACAAACTTCGTTTTGATTATAGCGTAGCCGATGTCGCCAGACTTCGGGATGTGGGGACGTTCTACCAAGCGTACTACGACTCACGTAGCTACCTTCGCCAGAAGGTGGGAACCACCCAACACTATTCATCACTAATTTTATATCCACTCGAACTATGTTGTTTTTTTGATTAGTGTCGATTAGTGAAAATTAGTGTTCCTTGTTCATACCGAAGCCTGAACTCTGGCGAGCCCAGCTACGCCCTAGTTTCCAAGCGCACCCAGATCCACACGCTTGACGTTACGAGCCTCCGGCATGGCCCACATTTGATTCGGGTCACCAAAGAGCGAATTCACAGAAAACGAACCGAGATCGACTTTCATCACAAAGTCAGCTTGCCCCGGCTGAACGACGTGGATTTCAATCTTCTGTGGCAAGGAAATATTGTGTTGATTGTAGCTTTTGAACTTCAACGCGTTGGCGTAAGCGACCAGTTGATTGTTTTGATCATAGACCGATGTTTGCTCCACCGCGGCGGTGTTGGCGTTGATCAATAGCATCCGAGTTTGCCGAGCACCGTTAACATTCTCGATCGTGTATAACCGAACGTGTCTTTTACCTTCGGGAAACGGACCGTAATGCCGACCGTTAGGGTCGAGCGTAACCAAGCCTAGGGCGTTGATGATCTGCTCTGGTTCCAGTGGGATCTGACTACGGGCTTGGCTGTTTTGGTACTGATCGTGGTTAGCAAAGTACAACGCGGCGGGACTACCCGGCAACGACATTTTCGACCAAACCCAAAACTGTTGTTCATTGCTACCCGCGTCGACACCCATTTCCGACACGCCCAACACGCCAGCTTTCAATCGCATTCGTTTCGGAAACTCGACTTGTAAGGAACCTTTGATCTTCGGAGCACCCGGGATCTTGACGGTAACCGGAGCGTTTAATTGCTTGATCGCCTGCGCACGAGCATTGAGTGTTTTGATCAGTTGAATCAGCGCGGACGAGGGTTGCCGAGTAACCGGCGCTGCGGGGTTGGTGGGTTGACGATTGGACCGGTAGTTGGCCGGCGACGCTTGGGTCCGCTGAACTGGCTGGGGAGTCCTAGGATTGGCAGGCGCGGTTCGGGTTTGCGGTGCGGCTGGGGCCTGTTGAGTTTTGCGAGTAGGTGAATTTGAGAACCGAATAGGTTCTTCCCTAAACTGCCCAAACACTTGGTCAGCCTGGATCAGCGATAGAGCCAGCAACAGCGCGGCGATTGAAGTTCGGAAAACGTTATTCATCAGTTTCCTCCAAATCATCAATCGGTTCATCCATAAACAATTGCTCGCCCAACATCTCTTGGATCTCGGCCAGACGACTACCTTCGATCTCGACGATCGGCACAGCGTAACTTTCTTTGCTCGACCGGTCTCGGACGGTCATCGTCTCCGTTTCGCCGTCATCAACTAAGGTCAAGTATTTCTTTTGAATCATCAGGAGCGAAGTCACGTAGGCGATGTCTTGCGAGTCGGGTTGTTTTAGAATGTGTTCGAAATAGGCCAGCATGACGTTTCGCGGCGCCCAGTAGATTTTCCCTTTACCGATTTCTGGAACTTGTGACTTCCACCAACCGATGCAATGTTCGGGGGTTTCTTTCCACGCGTCAACCGAGAAGTCTTGGCGCGAGGTGGATCCGTCTTCGTTTTCGATCAATGCCGAAAAGAAAACTTCCCCCGGTCCAAAGTCACAACCAGACTCGGCGCATTTCCGGGTGCTTTTTTTGATTTCGAAGTTGAGCATATCGCGGCGCTGGCGGAGGCTAGGAACATTGGGCGAATAGTAGAGTGTTTCTCGAACTGGCTCAATGGATATTTGACGCCACAAATGGCGTGATTTCTGCGGGCCGGAGGTTCCCCTGAGGCGACGATGCTTCCAGCGTTTCCGGTCGATCTTCCGCCGAGCGGCGACGATTAGGCCAATGCCTACACAAGCGCAAATACAAACAATGACATCGGCACCACAGCCACCGCGATCAGCACACCCGCCAGCAGGCAACCACAGCCACCTTTGGGCGGATCGAAATCTTGCTGCCCTTGCGGCGGTGAGTATTGATTGGAAGCGCTGCGATCGATCGGACCAAAACCTGTCTCCGACTGCACAGGCGGTGAACTGGCCTGAGGGGTAACGGGTTCAGGCCGCAAATTGGGAGCGTTCTGGCCTTGGTCATCGGGCACAGGTTGCTGAGTTTTACACATCGGGCAAATCACGATACCGCTGGCGTCTGGCGCCAAATTGATTCGTTGTTTGCAAGAAACGCATTTAATCGTCGAACTCATAACGTTCTCCGCGCATCAATTAATTTACGTGAATCACGCTTGTTCCCCGAACAGCTGAAACTTTGCCGGCAGCAACGCAAAGCATGCGATCACCACGTGGAACAGTCCCACCAACAAAATCCATTTGATGGTCGTGTCTTCTGAAGCTGCGTACGCATGCAGACCAACACCAAGCAGGTTAACACCTTTCCATGACCACAGCACGATGATGTTGCCCAAGACTGCCAGTGCCGCAACACCTCGTTCTTTCACCAACCCACCCCAGCGAGCGTGAAGAATCAATGCGTTCCACAACACGATCATCAGGGCTCCGTTTTCTTTAGGATCCCAGCCCCAGAACCGGCCCCAAGAATCATCGCCCCACAGCCCACCCAGAACCGTTCCAAAGAAACTCGCCAACAACCCAAAACAAACCACACCGTAAAGCACATTGGCAAACAAACGTTTTGTTTTTTTGTCGTTAAAAGCTGGCGTGAAGAACCACATCATCAAAAAGACCAGCCCAATCAGGCCTGCCATAAACGTGGCCGCGTACCCCAGCGAGATCATGACCACGTGCGTCGCCAACCAAAATGTCGTATCCAAAACAGCGACCATCACTGTAAACGTATCGCCATCGACGACGGTCATCGAATGGGCCCACAACAACCCTCCCGTTCCACTGAGTGCACCAAGGAACGTTCCGATACTCATTCTAGTAAACAGTTCCATTAACAATGCAATCACGATACCCGCCGCGGAAACGAATAGCACAGACGAATACAAATTGGTTACCGGTGGGCGACCGGAGATACCAATTCGCATCACAATCCCAATCGTGTGGACAAGCAGCCCTAGCAACAATAACCCCATCGCAATCCGTCCCACCGACACTCGCCACCGTGGCAACGGAATAAAGCACCAAGAAAGAACAGCCATCAAAAATGATAAAATGTAAATAGAAATCGTCAAATAAAACGGACTGGCAACGTTGTAGACCAACTCCAGACGATTACAAACCGACGAATAAAACGTCGGTGGCTGTTGATTGACCGATGCCAAGTAAGTTTCTAACGTTTGATTAAACGTTTCGGCGTCTCCCGCTAGGTAGGCCGGTTTAAGCTTCATCAACAAAGCTAGGTTTTCGGACACTGAAACTTCGTCGGCGATTTCTCGATTACCATCGTTGAGCTTAGTCAGTATTGACACAAGCACTTTGTTCCGAGCGATTCTTTCTTTGGCTATCAGCACACGTCTTAACTCTTCACGATCCAACGTAGTCATCGCTTGTTGGAACTCCGGCTTGTTCATCGCGTTAAGCAGACCCATCTCAAGTAAATCATTATCACTCCAAGATTCTTGCGAGATTTTTTCGGCAACAACGTCCACCGTTTTTGCTCCGTCGGCGACCGAGCTAATCCAAGTCGGCCACACCGCCTCGACCATCGAAACCCAAGGTTTTTTACGATCATCCGAAGGCACCGCAAATGGGACCCCCGTAGAACCCCGAATCGTCCACAAGGCCTCCATGTCATCGAGAACGGACTTTTGCTTCGGCGGCCCGAAAACAAATTGAGCACCTTTGAGTAGATTCGCCTGGCGTCGTAGCAATTCCAATTTTCGTTGCAGCGGTGTCCAGTTCTCTTCATCGACTTTCTTTGGATTCGGAATCAGCTTACGCATTTCGTCAGTCCGAGACAAAATTTCGTCGACGGTGTAGACGTATTGTTTACGCTTAACTTTTACAGTCTTTGGCGACGGTAAATCGAGTGCGTTTTTAACGTTTGGATCGGTCATGTAAAACGTTGCGTAATCCTTCCCAGCCTCAGCGTCGAACATCACATCGGCCAGCCAAACGATCGCCGGCTGTGAATCGCCATTGCCGTCGGTCACTGTCTCTCGTTGACGAAGCTGACGCAGTGTGTTCCGAGCGAACGAGTCCAGCGGTTGGACTCGGCCCTCAAACGTGACCGGGATTTGTCCCAGCAAATCCATTCGCATCTCGTTGTGTGTCACTTGCTTGGATGCTTCGCCAAATTTCATCGCAACCCAACTGCCAATCAATCCGACTAACAACACGGCTGGCAACCACAAAACCGGTGAACGAGTCGACACAGGTTTTGCAGACGCGGGCGGCGGAAGCAGTTCAACCTTGCCTGCAGGAACTAAATCGTCCTCGGCCAATGCAGCAACGGGGACCGGCTTACTAACTGGTTGAAGTTGCTTTTCTAGGTAAGACAACAAACTCAACATGAACTGCCCTAACAACCCAACCACCGTGTACATACAACACAGATATGGGACCATCCAACCGACATTCGTGACCACTTGAAAGATCGACAACCGCGGCTGACCCGGCCCGACATCCGGCATGCCTGACTGGTAAAACGTATCGCCACCATATCGTAGCGGGTTGTTCATCTTGATCTCTTGTTCGGTTACCTCGCCCGATCGTTGATCATTGATTGTGATTTTACTACCGTAGTGTTTAGGAGTATCGCTCCCTGGGTAGTCCTCGCGAGTCGCGTCGTCAAGCGTAATCTTGTACGGTTTGTTGAACGTTTCAAAGCGCAATAAAACATGATAGTCTTTGCCATTAACAGCCACGCGATTGGCGAACCCAATTCGAGCTTGAGAGTTCAAAGAATGAACGAGAGCATAAATTCCAAGCGACTCACCTGTTTCTTTGCCGGTTAGCTCAACATAGGCTGCTGGCACATCAATTTCTTGGTCACTATTGGTGCCAGCAACCGTGGGAACTTCCTTGATTCCAATAAACTGGCCGACTCCAGCGGTGGCCAGTTTATTGATTTGAGCCCCGCCTGAAGTGGTGACGACGCTATTGCGAAGATACTGCACGCAGCGAATATCAAACGGCAACTCTGGCGAAGATATCTTCTCCAAGTTTGCAAGCTTTTGCGCTGGCACGGTAACGATCCGGTCAACCTTCGGATCCGAAACGTCCACAATCGCCATTTCGTGAAAGCGAATATCGATGACTTCACTCTTGGTTTCGCCTTCGAACAAACTCAACCGATGCTCTCTATGCCCCGTTGTCACCAAAATTTCGTTCAACATCAACCCCATTACACCAATGTGCAACAGCACCATGCCAGCCTTGCGTTTAAACAAGAACACACAAGCAACAAAACCCGAAACCGCGGCGATGGCTGCTTGAACGAGCTGCCACATGATTCGCATGGCTGAATCACCGATGTAAGCTTGGTTAAACACAAACAACACAAGCGCGGCGATAACCCCCATCAAGCCTAAGTACAACAACAGTACATGTTCTATTTTCCGGAGGCTTAAAACAAAAGCAGCGACGATCGCCCCTACCGCCATCACCAGAACCGCAGCCAGCATTACAAACCACATTTGGGTATAAGGAATGAAAGGATCCGTTTGCACACCCGGCCCCTGCCCATTGAGGACCACTGCGCCAGCAATCAGAATCGCGACCAACAAGGCGATCACACCAACAACGAGCCGTGTCCCGCAAGCCTGGACTTTAAAACGCAATGAATGAGCCGCCGTCAAATTGACCATCATTAATACCAAAATCGAAACACCACTGGGCAAGAAAATTTTCCCCGGAACGTTCTGTAAACTTGGCGCCCAAGCTGGTGGAAAGAAAACCTGTACCGGAACCTCGACCAACACACTGCTGAAGTGTCGCATCTTGACGTTAAACACATCGTCATAGGCCTGTTCGAGTGTCGCCACCCAAGTCATCAAGATCGCCAGAAACAACAAAGCAACCGTGAATCGCAAAGAAGCCAGTGGCATCACGATCGCTTGAGCGATGTCGGTGACCGAAAACCCAGCCAGTGGGGCATCGATGGACGAACGGGAATCAATTTGATTGGTAGCCATGGGGATATCTAATGTTTGGCGTAATGTCGTCTTTCGCTCCGCGAAAGAACGTTCTTTCAAAGCGAAGGGGAAACGCTGGTTGGCTTAGTTAAATTTAATTGTCTTCAAAAGCTCACGGAACGTTGGCAATTCTTTTTGAACGGATTCCTTATCGCCGGTTAGCTTAAAGAACCAAGCGTTCTGATTTTCAACGGTCATCACTGCCACGATCGCCTGTCCGGAACCGTCCAGCAATTCAATCAGTTGGCTGGATTGGCCGCCGATTTCAAATTCTTCGGTCGCAGTAGTTAATTCGTCATCAGTCAGCGTTTGACCGGCTTGTCTGGCCCAGCGCTCCACATTGTCCGACCAGTTGTTGACCGCAGCTGACATCTGGGTAAAGGTTATCAAGGTTGGCTTGTCGGGAGCGGCGGCAGATTTTTTAGTAAAGCGAGTGGCCGATACCATGCCCGAGGATTTACTTTCTTCCCAACCGTCGGGAGCTTCATATTTTAAGGCTTTGGCCGCAGCCGGTTGCTTCATGGCGGCTTCTAATTTGGCTTGCATGGCTTGGCGTTGCAAGAAAGGAGCGTTGGCAAACGGAGCCGCCCCTCTTCCGCCCATTTGCCCGCTACCGGTTCCCACGACATCGAACAGATAAAAGTCATCGCCGTCGGCCTTAGTAAACTCGGTTTCAACTTGATCTTGAGTCCACGGCTCCAAACCAAGTTGGCCTCGCCAACGATTCGCGTTGGCCCGCAAGTCTTGGTTGGGGCCAAGGCTAGAGATCGTCAATTGTGTTTTCGATTCGGCGTCGATGACCAAGGTTGCCAGCGGCGCGAATCGAGAAGTCTTCTTAGGGCCGACGGTCCAGCCTTCGGGGAGCTTCCACTTGGGTTCATCTCCTTCAAACGTGACGCCGCGTAGTAGTTCGAAGATTTGATTTTGTTTCGCGTCCACGATTTCCTGATCGCCAGTTGCTTTAAAAAACCAAGTCGCCTCGGGCTGATCATACATCCCCACGATCATCCGCCGAGGTATCGATTTAGCCGGTGGTTTGGCAGCTGGCTGGTCGGCTTGTTGCTCACGAAAAAACGAGTAACTAGATTCCTCAACGGGAACCGTTTGCACTTCGATTTGCTTTTCACTGCAACCGGTGGCAAGGATTGCCAAGCAGGTGATGGATAATAAAAAACGGGTCAACGTAGTCTTTCGTCGAAGACAGGGGAATGAAAGCCGCAGCAAGGTGAATCTGGCCAATGTCGAGCCCTTGCGTAACACCGATTATAAGCGAACTGACCGCAAATCCCCACCGCGCCGGATTACTTAACTAACCGTGGCCGATTACCAGCCAAAACAAAAATGCTTGCTATTGCTGACTATTTAACGCTTCGGAAGCCACCAAGGTTTCGGTGGATTTGATTTGAGTCGCTTTGTCGCAGCCGAAGTTCGGTAGGGTGTTTCTTCGGGGGAACACTAATTTTCACTAATCGACACTAATCATTTTGCGGGCGTCGCCCGCT
>CAZKTR010000120.1:0-8865 GCA_964555525.1 uncultured Pirellulaceae bacterium | reverse complement strand
TTCTTTGCCATCGTCCCGGGGGCCGCTGGAATTTGCTATACACTTTACTGCGTGATCATCTGGAAGAACCGAGAATTCACACTGGACGATTTCAAAGCTTCATGGCGAGGAATATCGGCTTGGACTACCTGCCTGTTGGTTTCGATTGGCATTAAGATCCCCTTGGCAATGAAGATCTACGATGACCTTCCTGACGAAATGCCGGACCACTGTTTCGTCGTAACCGCTGCCACGAAGGGACATCGAAACGTCGTTCATACTTGGTTCGATGTTGACGGTGACCGGATACTCAACCAGCAACTATTGACGTTTTGGAAATTCGAACATTTGTTAAAACTCCAAACTCCAAAATTTCACTGGTTGATTCGACGAATCTACAATCGGATCGGGCCCGTCGTTGCAAGGTTAATCGTGTTTCGATGGCAAGCAGATCTCGTTTACCTGTTGCTCAAGCCGGCAGAATGGATCGTTCGGGTAGGCTTGCAGATGCGCGTTCGATAAAATGGATGGCTTGTGCGCGATCGGATTGCAACGATTGTCACTTTCGTTTCGCTTACCGCAGGGCCGGCAAGAATAAATCCTACAGCAAACAGTTTTTACTCGTAAGCTCCACGCTAGCGCACCGTCTTGCTGGTGTTGGAAATAGAACTGCAAGCTAGGAATGCAAAATGAATCGAAACCCCCGCTGGACAATTGGAATAGTTGCGTTGCTTCTTGCGACGTTCGCCTGCACAAATCAAGCAGATGCTCAATCGACCTACCTACCTCCGTACCAATCTTTTGATGGGTACCAATCTTTTAATAACGAAGTAGTTACCTCGCCCCAATCGTATCCCTCCACGACATATTCGCCTTACACCTACTCGCCTTCCTCATCGAATCTCTACGGTAGCCAATCACAAACACAAAACTCATATTGGACACCACAACTCCCCCCAGCAAACAGCTACAGCGCGCCTCAACCAACGGTTCACCAGAACGCACTTTTCCCACAAAAGACAATCGCCAAGCCGTTTACTTTTCATTCAAACACCGTTCAAACACCAGTATGCCAAGGCGGCTCGTGACGCCGTCGGTAATGACTTGAGTTCAAGTCAACCAATTTCAAAAAGGTGTTAGTCATTTGGCTAACACCTTTTTTTGGGAGCGATTCAGTTAAGTTATTTCACCAATGCTCCATTTCACGCGAATATTGAAATAAAGCGAGAGAACATTGCCCTAGCTATAATCGTGTTGAAACCAAGCGAAAAACCTTCTCCGGTCGCGATAATTTAGTTGACGTACTAGGTTGTTATTGTTACCGTTACAAGACTATAACCTTCCTCTCTTTCAACACGGCATACCCTATGCGACAACGTAATACTGGCTACGCTTCCTTAGTTGTTATTTTCTTCGGTAGCTTATTGTCTGCCTTCTTTACTCCAAGATCACTCAATGCCCAAGTTATTGAGCCGGCTCGACCCAACATCATTTTAATGATGGCCGATGATATGGGATGGGGCAGCATCGATGCCCCCGGCTACTCGGTTCGTGTTGGCTTGAATCCAGACGGTTCTGAAAACCGCTATCCAGGCACCCCTCACTGGGAAACTCCCAACCTCGTAGCAATGGCTAACAATGGATTGAAATTCAGCCGAATGTACAGCCAGTCGCCTGTTTGCAGTCCAACGCGAGCCAGTGTACTGACAGGCCGTCATCCAGAGCGAGTTGGAATTCCTTTTGCCAACCAGGGCAACATGGAGAACCGAGAAATTACGCTTACCGAATATGCCCAAACAATGGGCTATGCAACGGGGCTATTTGGAAAATGGCACCTCGGTTCTATGACGCGTGAACTAAACGATTCGAATCGAGGAGGCCCAGGTAGTTTTAACATTTACTCGTTTCCAACCAGCAACGGCTTTGACGAAGTCTACGCAACGGAATCAAAGACCAACACCTACAACCCGCTTGCGCTTTCACCTACCACTCGTTACTGGACAAACCCCGGCGTTTTCGTGCCGTTTGATTCTCCGGATCTGCAAGGCGACGATTCAGCCATCATCGCTCGTGAGACAAATGCGTTTATGGAACAGGCCGTCAATAATGGCGAGCCATTTTTAACGGTCGTGTGGTTCCACACCCCTCATAAGCCAGTGACCGGTCCTAACATTGCTAGGAACACCTTACCGGCGTACATTTTTGCGATGGAAGATCTTGACGCAGCTGTCGGAGAGATTCGGGCGAAGGTTCAAGAACTTGGAGTTGCTGACAACACCATTCTTATGTTCACTTCGGACAATGGGCCCGAAGACGACCAAGACTGGAACACTGACGTGCCACTTCGAGCCAATAAAAGAGAACTTTTCGAAGGTGGCTTGCGCGTTCCTGGATTGATCGAATGGCCAGGCATGATCCCGCCCGGCGAAACACACACGCCAATGGTTACCACAGATTACCTTCCCACAATACTAGACATCTGGGGGATTGAACCAGCGGACACTCGGCCTTTGGATGGGCAAAGCATGGTCAACACGATTTTCAATGATCGTGAAGCCGAACGCGAACGGACCATGATTTTTCAATCAACCAACGGTCATCGGTCAGCCGTTGGTTTTGGTGGTCGGTATAAATTGATTTCCACTAACAACGGCGGTCTTTGGAGCCTCTACGATGTCGTTTTCGACTTCGACGAAAACAACCCGATCGCGACCAGCAGTAACATTAACAGCCAAGATCAAGCCACTCAGGATATTTTCAATTCACTGCTGGCTGAATTTAACGCCCGAAACGCGTCCATCGGAAACGGCTTGGATACAAGTTTTGCCATGGACTATTCCTCTAGGATCACTAGCGCGTCGGGAATAACTGTTGGTAATGAGCCACCAGAAAACCTGGATCTTGATCAACGTGAAAACAACACGCCTGAACTCTTTATCGAACGGCAGTACGCGACATTACGCGCCCCGTTGACAGTAAACTCCGACGGTTCGGCAGGGACTTTTGACATCAGCGACACGTCAATCTTGCCTGCAAGGGATGTCGTGCATAGCTATCTTGTCCACCATGATCCTGCTGCAGACAACACTGCCGAGTTTGAAATAACCTTCGAAGACAGAATTGTTGGCGTCATCGGCTCTCCAGACCTGTTGGCGGCCAGCGACGCTTTTAGCTTTGCGGATCCAAATTTTGCACCTACCCGAGGGCTAAATGCAAACGAGGATAGTTGGACGATTTCCGACGATGGACACACGATCTCGTTTTCGTCGTTCGCCAATGCTCCCAACAATGCCCCAAGCGAAGTTAGTGATGTTATCGAAGTACAAGAATCCATCACCGTATTAGCCGATGGTACGATTGTTCCCGTCAATGGCGCTGGCAACATTGACGCTTCCGGATTTGCCTCGCCGCTAGGGCCTCGCGATCCAACAACAGGACTCACCTGGCAGTACGGCATTAGAGAAAGATCCAATTCTCAAGAACTTGATCGCCGCATGTATAGTTTCCTTCGTTTTGATGTTTCGAATTTAGCCGCTGACCCAACCGATCCAGCTTTTACTGCGACTTTTACAGTTGACTACCAAGGCCACTTGAACGACGTCAACACTGGCTTCGATGTGGGACTAGGACAGGTTTCCGGTGCGTGGAACACAACCACTGCTCCCAGTGCGAACCTATCCACAAACGCACCGTCGCTGGGAACTTTAGTTGAGGATGTTCACGAAAACCCAAATCAAATTGCTGGAACAATCACACTGGACATTACTGCGTTAGTAAGAGGCTGGGCCGACGGGTCAATCTCGAACGATGGCCTGACTTTTACCGGCAACCAGAACATCCCTCAAGCTGCTTATTTTTCAAATGCAACCATCGAGATTTCAACCGAAGGTGCTGCAGCACTTGCATGTTTCGATCAAGTTAGAATTCTAACCGAGTCGTCACTGCAGTTCGTGCCGGGGGAAGACATGGTTTTCTTAATTGGCGATGTCAACCGTGATGGAGTAGTTAACTTCTTGGACATCAGTCCATTCATCGGAGTGTTGAGTTCCACAGAATACCAATTCGAAGCGGACATCAACCAAGATAATGTCGTTAATTTTTTGGACATCAGCCCATTCATTGGGCTGCTGGCTTCTTAATGCTGCAATTTGAAATTGATGTTCTTGGGCATGCAATTAGTTGAAAAGCCTTACTTTTCCGTAAGTTATCAACTTCATGCTACTTCAGGAAATACATCTATTTGTTCCCAAGCTGAATTTCGCTAACCTACCGCGAATTTCAATTTTGAATAAAAGGATGTATCGATGCAAAAGCTTTTGTTGCCAACCTGTTTAGCTGCGTGCGTTTGCTTTGCCGCTTCTAATTTACAAGCACAAACACCCGTTCAACAGAACACCGTTAAAGGCGGAGTCGCTGGTGCGGTTATCGGAGGAATCGTTGGGCATCAAAATGACGAAACCGCCGAAGGTATCGCCATCGGTGCCGCTCTGGGGGCTTTGACTGGAAACATCGTCGGCAAATCGCAAGAACAAGAAGCGCTGCGCCAACAGCAATACCAAGCTCATTTGTATCAGCAAGAACAACTGCAGCTACAGCAGCAACAAGAAAGACTCAACCGAGCTGTTTCGCTCAACGACGCAGTTGCGATGACCAACAGCGGCATGAGTGACGAACTAATCATCACCCAAATCGTTAACAATGGCGTGCAGCAACAAATCGGCGTGAGTGAAGTGATCGCGCTGCATCAAAACGGCGTTCGCGAACCCGTGATCCAAGCGATGCAGTCAGCTCCGATCGGCCAGGCAAGCATTCAAACGCCATCCCAATACGAACAGGCAGCTGCGCCGGTCGTAACACGGGTCGCTAGTCAAGTCGTAACCCCCGTTGTCGTTCGTCCGGTTCCCGTGCCTTCGGTAATCGTGCGTTCTACTCCTGTTTACCGTCGACCCACACCATCGCCTTCGTATTATCGTGGCCGACCCCCAGCTCGGTATCCATCATACAATGGCAAGTATCGCGGCCCGAGGCCCTCCTCTGGTGGTTCTATCCGGATTGGTTTCTAAGTCGCCTACCCGACATTTAGCATTAGTGCTTTGTCACAGCTTAATTTTAGGATGAGCCGTTTTGGCGATAGCCTCGGTTGAAGCTGCGAAAACCGTGGCTATTGCAAAACCGACTCAAATTGCCAACCCAAATTCTTAGCTAAGACAAAGCGCTAGGCTGTTTTGGACATGTCAGCAAAGTCATCCGCGAGATGGCTTGTCTCACTAGTTTCGTGATCCCACCAGTACACACCATGCTGAAGATTGTCGGGAGCATCAGCCATGGGTATAAGGACAAGCAAGTCACCGTATCCATTTTCGCCGATGACAACCGCGTCGGGCGGAAAACCAAAGCATGTTTCCCGAGCATTTGATGATTCACGATCAACACTACTACACGTGCGTTGAATGCGTTTGCGATCCGAAGCGTCAAAAATTGGAAACAGTGACCACGTACCGTTTCTTGATACAACCGAACCGCCGTTCATTCGCACCATCGCATTAACATAAGATGCAGGGAATCGAACGCCAAGTTTTTTCTCGGTCTCGGCAATCCATTTTACGTCAACTGGAAACGGCATAGCAAAATCTTGAGTTAGTCGGATTCAGGGCGTTCATCCGGCCTAGCAACATTCGGTCCACCAAGCGGTTCTCCCTTCTCATTATAACGAATTTCCATTTCCTGGCTGCCGTGCATGAAGGTTAGACGGAAATGATCATCACCAGTAGGTGGCCAGGCTGAGGCTTTCGCTTGACTGATCGTTGTTTCCGGGTAGCTTTTTGCAAACGATCGCTTCACTTTTACTGGCAGGTCATCCACGTCAATTAATTCGTATGGCGGCGCCTCAAAACTTATCATCGTCTTGAAGCATCCAGCTACGCTGACAAACGCCAAAAACAGTATCGTTAAAGAAATCCGTTTCATCGCTCTATCCAAATACTAGGCGGGAAAAAATCCTAATTCTTAGCGGGACAACGTCCGTGATTGCTGAGCCGGACCGAGCGATCATCCACTTTTAAACCACACGCAAGTCCAGCTTCGCGCTCATCACATTGTCATCATGCATTTCCGATGTGAGTTCACTTTACATTCGGAAACATCTGCTTGAGTTCTTCGACTTGTTCCGTTAATCCGAATTCATACAGAATTCTGAGGATGTCATCACCGTTGTTTCGCATAATATCAGGATGACGACACCCTTGAAGGTAGGTGAGTTCGTCCCACAGGGCCTGCTGTTCGTGCTTCGGCATTCGCTTCAGATGACCACTGTTTGCAAGGCGTTGAAGTGTAGCGTGAATTTGCGGCCAGTTTTCATTAAACCATGACAGTTCATTTTGGTTGCATTGCTTGAGGTCGCCAAGCAATTCGCGCGATTCGTGAACGTCAATTTTTAGCTGAAGGGCGTTTCGGTCCGCCCGCCAGGCCAAGCCCATCGCGACCATCATAACCAACAGGAGTAAAGTTGTAATTCGATAACGAATCATAAATCCCCAAACGCGACAATGTCCGTGACCATCGAGCCGGAACGAACGATCATCCACTTTAAAAAACGCGCAAACCCGAATTCGCACATATTGTTATTCGTCCACAGGTTTTAGTCGTTTCGTCCAATGCCAATTCTTACAATTCGGACACGGCTCATATCGAAGACTAAGACCAAAATTCAATCCTCTTAGGCGGCGAGTGTAACTCGTTTTGCATGAAGGGCAAACAGCATGCCCAAATATTGCAGCTCCAACCCGGTACTTACTTCCCGCGGAATGTTGAAGGAAGGCAAACCCAACTAGGCCACAAGCCGTGATCCAAACGCCAAGGATTATCTGGGATACCGTAAGGTTAGGTCCAAGCCAACCTAGCTGCGCCATCGTAATTGGAAAGTTTACTATGTAGTGCAGACCCATTGCGGCCGCCAATCCACAAACGATGCCTCGATTATTTACAATACACCATAGCGCTGCGCAGGTCATGCCGCTGTGTATTAAGCCCGTCATTAATCGTTCGTTTATGAAGCCGCCCAAAAAGTACCAAGGAAGACTTGCTACTTCGGGCGACTGCGACCCAACAATACCTCCAACGGTGAATACCTCGCCAACGGCAAACCCAACACCCAGTGCGACCGCAATGGCAACGAAATTTTTTCGGGTAATGGCCTTTCTCACGAAAGGAAAGAGGAGCGGCATTAGTTTTGCCGGTTCTTCAGTCAGAGGTGCATATGTTGTTCGCAACCATACCAAGGTTTCGCCATTATCAAGAATGGATTGGAGCCAACGGTCAAATGGAAGTCTAACTCCATGGATCATCAGCCAGCACATTGGCATGGTTAATACGAGGCACAGAAAGACAGGGCCGCGAATTGTCGTGTCAGCCATCCGATAAAGCGTCGGAATCGCGACCGCCAACATGATGATTAAAGTAATGATACTGGCGGCAACCATTGATTCTCTCAGAAATTCAGCAAATGCCCACTATTCGCAAAATGATTCCGGATATTGGCCAAATTCCGACGCATAAAGTCCATGCTCATCGAGCTCTGATTAGTTGATTGTATACAAAACTCATCCGACATGTCTCCGGTGCACTGTCATGCCGCTACGGGTTTGCCTTGAGTACTGATATCAAGGAGACAAGACTGTCCTCTTCTCCGTTGTTAAAATACTTGATGGCCTTGCCCAATGGATTTACAGTCGCGGATTCACCGTTGTAATTGGTAGCTAGGGCAAAAGGCAAACTACCTGTATCTGTAATTGCCCACTCGCCACCATTGGTCTGTTTGATCAATTCTCCTCCGACCGCTCCCAATTTGAGTACCGCGGACCAATACAAAAATTCATCGGATTCTGCCGCTGGCGGTGAGAGACTTTGCTCCAAATGTGAGACAGCAGACTCGTTCAACTCAATCGAATATTCTTTAATCACAGCAGAACTAAGCTCATGCATCGCATCATTGAGTACGCGACCGAGAGGTTCGGCGGCAGGTAGTGGCTGCGGAGAAATATCTCCGCCGAATGCGAGCGTGGCACCCGCAGCAGAGATTATTTGCTTGAGGAAAAGAGGCGGATCTTGGTCACACATGTAGATCACGATGGGCTCTGGTGCTCCATCTTCAAACACACGTTTCGGATTTACGATCCGAACAAGCGCCATAACGGCCGACAACTCTGGATTCTCGCGGATCTCCTCAGGAGAGCGGTGATCTGTCTGCACAAACTGCGGATTGCCTGCCGATGTGGGGGCAAGAGAAATATCTGCGCGATCAAGGGATGAAAACACGGTAAGCCTCTACTGGGGAATAATTGCTGCGATGTCCCAGTCACAGCAAACAAACATAAAAACAGAGGCCGGCACAAACGCGACTTGGTCGCCACTTCAACTACGCGTATGACGCAAACAACCCGAACGTTGAAACTCGCCTCGGCGCATCACCTTGCTATCCGTTCAGCTGCACGATGATCTTCGCCCGCGGGAATTCATCGAGAAGTTTCGCATATATCGGAACTGCACGCAACAACTTTCGGAGTTTCGCTTGACTTCGCATGCCGCGGAGTTGTTGATGATACTCTTCTCGAATCCGCAACGGGATGTAGACGCCGCGATCTCGCCCCAGTTCTCGGCGTTCTCCATTAAGAAGCCCCCTACCAAACAACATCCCAAAAGGAACAAACAAAGCCATCAGCATCGCGAATAAATTCCGGCCACGTCCCGCACCTTTGATCCATTTGGATTCACATTGCACGTAAAGGTCATACGAATCTGACGTGGGTAGTCCGGAAATTACGCAAGTATCCCCGTTGGGCAATTCACCATCACGGACCATCCGATTAATCGTGTCAATCGTGCCGGCCT
>CAZKTR010000119.1:0-8896 GCA_964555525.1 uncultured Pirellulaceae bacterium | reverse complement strand
GCGATATTAGCTTGCCAGTGGATGCGAACACCGTGGTTGAATTCTTGTCTCGCTAATAGCAAGATTCCCATACCGATCAATGAAAAGCCTCGCCGGTTAAATGACTGGCGAGGCTTTTTCGTTTGTAGCTACCTTCGCCAGAAGGTGGGCTCGTTTTGGATTCAAATAAGAGTGGCCTACAAAAAGTTCTAGGTTCTTCCGTTCTCCCCGCTCTGGGCGAGCGTAGCTACTTGCAAGCGATTAGATCCAATCAGTTGACGCCCTCCCTAGCGAGTGGGTGCCATGCTTCACGGCTTTGAGGGTAAGAGTATCTACTAGTGCCGGCATGCTTACGCGTTGGATGTGGTTTTTGAAAGTCCGTGAGCATGTTTTTTTAGTGGCTTGCTAGAATTATTCATTTTCTGATCGCGTAAACATGGCACCCTCTTGGTTAAAGCTCCAATCGCTGAGGAGCCTGCAAAAGGTTTTAGGAACTTTCGTACGTAGGCTTCCAGTAGCTACTCGACTCCGGGATCGATCTCGTAGGGCATGCCATGAACTTCATTCAGCCAGAGTCCAAGGTCGATCTGTTTGCATCGCGAGCTGCAAAAGGGCATCGATTGGGTGGTCTGGCGATCGAATTCTTTGCGGCAATAAGGGCAGCTTAGCATGACCGCGTCGGATTTACGTTTTGCGGAGTCTTCCGGACTGGCCGAGTTACAAACTGGCGGATCGTTTGGGCAAGATTCACCGTTACCGGCTGGATCGTTGTTTTCTTGGTCGTACATGATTAGTGAGCGGAATCTAAGTTTTTAGGATTTATCTGCGAAACATTTTCTACAAAATGCTCCTGCTGTTCAATGGCTGAGTTGCCGTGATAAAATAAGTCTCGTACTTTCGCTGCGTATGGCTGGATTTCACGCTCTAGCGAGCGTAGCTACTTTCGCAACTACCGTTATTTCCTCGATTCGGCAGACAACCTTGAGCAAAGTTGTATACATCCTCGACCGCTTTGCAGCATCGAATTCGCTTTACAGCACTTGGATCGATCGCTGCCCGTATCCGTGTAAAATCGTCGAAGCCCAGGCTCAGGACTGGAAAGTCCCCGATGATGCTGGTTTGGTAGTTACCCATGAGCATTTTCGCTGGGAGACCATTTCAACGCTGCGACGAATATACGAGGAAGCAAAAGTTCCGATTTTGATTTTGTGCGACGGGATTCTGGAGTTTCGTAATACTTGGGAGAACCCAACGATCGCCGACGGTTCAGTTTATCAAACCATTTTCGGTCATAAAATCGCGTGCATCGGTCGCGCACCGGCACGAGTTATTGAGTCGTTCGGCAATCAGGGGCTTTGTGAAATCGTTGGGCATCCTCGGTTCGACGAAATGTATACAGCGGAACACCTGCCCGTGCAAGACTCGGGGCCGTTTCGATTGTTGGTGACCACTGCCCGAACGCCGGCTTTTACTGAGCAGCAGCATCGGCAAGTTGTTAAGGGCTTGACTGAGTTGAAGAATCGTTTCACTCGCAACAACTGCGTCGGCAAACGCTTTGTTGAAGTTAATTGGCGACTGCCCGATTCGTTGCTGAACGAACTCAATTTACCGATCTCTAATCAAAATCATAAGCTGCCTAGTCTCGGCGACACAATCGAGTTGTCGGATGCGGTGATCACAACCCCTTCGACGGTATTTCTAGAGAGTTTGATCAAACGCCGACCGGTGGCGTTGTTAGATTTTACCAACAGCCCGGCTTACGTCCCGGCGGCTTGGCGAATCACAGCGACCGCTCATATGAACCCAGTGCTAGAGGAACTTGCCTCGCCGCCAGCCACTAAAATGCTATTTCAACGTGCGACGCTTCACGACCAACTTGAACTTGGCCAGGACTCTCGAAAGCGTTTGTTTTCTTTGTTTGGTGAAATGATAGATGCGGGGCATAGGGCCTTGGAGTCCGGTGAACAATTGAGCTTACCCGTTCGGATTTTAAGCGATCCACAGCGTGGAATCGCGAAAATTGATGACAAGTTTGATTTAAGCGTGCTGTTTCCAAATTCCCCAGTGTTTAAAGAAAGCAATGTTACGCAATTGCAGCAGGAGCTCGTCCATGCCATTGCACGCCTGGAGCAGTTGCCGAGGGAGTTGCACGACCGAGATGAAAAAATCCTGAAGAAATCCGAACACATTTCATCGATGTCCCAAACCCTGCAAGACTCGGAAGCTCGCCTTGAATACGCCAATCAAAGAGTTGAAAAGGCAGCCGAGCGACGGCAGGAGTTGATGGACGCTTTTGAAAAACAGCGCGAGCAAATCGAGAAAAAGTCAGCACACATTGATCGTTTAGCTGCATTGCTGGAAGAGGCTCACGAGCAGCTAAAGGTGACTCGCAGTCAATTTCATAAACGAGCCAATGCAATGTTAGCCGCCGCCGCAACGCTAACCGAGGAGGTGCGGTTGTCGCGACTGGAGTCACAACCCGTTGACGCTGCTGAAGCGGAAAGCACGGAAGTGGAAGACGCCGGCCAACCCGAAGCCGAACAAGCAACGCCGTCCAATTCGGGAAGTGAGCAGCCATCGAGCGAATCGGAAGAAACAAACAGTGAAACCTCAGCTGGCTGAAAGGCGCCGTAACTGGGCTCGCCAGAGTTCAGGGGTCTTACCGAGCCATATCCCGAAGTCTGGCGACTCTGGCTACGACCGAGCAATTTTTTGGTGATGAGCTAACAATGCCTCGGCGTGCTTGAAAACCTGTTGGCGTTTTTTTGCTAACCAAGCGATCGATTCTTCAGGCATCAAATCCAGGTTTAGCCGACCAAGTACGTTATTCATACGGTAGCGTACGCCTTCATCTTTCTGGTAGTCAAACAGGTAGCGTTCACTCTGAAACCGTTCGATTTCGCCGGCGAGTTTGGTGGTTGGCTGAGAGGCAAAGTGGTTGATGCAGTCTTGAACTTTTTCGGCGTCCAATTCTGCAACCCAGCCGTACATTTGCTCCATGCTGCCGGGAAATTTTGATTCGAGAAAAGCATCCAGAAACATCTCAATTACAATGTGCCCAATTAGGTTGGCTCGCATTGCTTGCGTATTCCCAAACTGCTCCCGGTATTCGACGGCAAGCTCTAGGGTGATTCGCGTGAAAATCGCCGAACCGTGAAACCAGTAGTCATCTTCGTGGTGCTGCACCACGCCGGCAGCTACAGCAGCTAAGATCGGGTCGGAATCGTCAATCCAAGCGACCGCTTTTTTCTTTCGGGCTCTGCACTTGCGATCGCAAGCGGTCAGCCAATCAGGGATGCAAGTCCCGACGGCGAAGTACGGCCGATCAAAGAAAGGTAATGCGTGAGCGAAGCAGTTCATTGATTATCCAAACACGCCCGCGTACATCTGGTCGTTGAAGCCAACGACCAGTGATTTCCCGACCACCAACGTGGGGGCTCGTAAGTTTCCAGTAGGCCCTAAGATTAACTTCAGGACCTCTTCTTCGGTTGGCTTGTCTTTCTTCAAGTCCAGCTCGACGACCTTTTTACCTCTGGCGACCTTTAGCTTGGAGGCTTTTGCGACCAATTCGAGGGCACCTTCTTTTTGAAAGGTTTCTTTCTTTGCATTGATTTCAGCTTTGGCTTCAATCCCGGCGTTCGCAAGAAACTCTTGCGTTTTGACACATGTTTTTCAGCCAGGCCGGTGATAGCTCCAAGTTAGATTTGCCACGTTTTTGAATTCCAGTAAGTGTTTTTGTGCAAGAACGTTAATTTTTAGGTCGACGGGTAACATCAAGCCGAGAATTTTTTAGAATCTCGAACAATCGATTGAACCATCCGCCAACACTACCGTTCTATATACGAATATAGCATTGTGAGTTGTCTCGCAACCGCTACAAACTTAACCCAAAATACAGTTTCTATGAAGCCGGCGAACGAAGAAGTAACGCTTTACGACGAAAATCCATCCATGTTTCGCAACCGCCCGGTTGAATTCATTGTCACGGCATTATTATGTCTAGTCGGAGTTGGTGTTGTGATTTTTCTGGTGTGGTGGTTGCGTTGTAAAGGCACTCAACTAACCATCACCAACGATCGCACTCGGCTGCGAAAAGGAATCCTATCAAAATCGATTACCGAAGTTTGGCACCAAGACGTACGCAACGTGCAGTTGAATCAGACGTTTTTTCAGCGGCTGCTTGGAGTGGGGTCGCTCGGGATTTCAAGTGCCGGTCAGGCCGGGTTGGAAATTAGTGTGTCAGGGATTCCGGATCCTGAACAAGTAAAAGATCTGATTGATCAGCATCGTCGTCGGTAGGAAGGTTCGTCCGGAATTACCTGGGACGTTACCGTTAAACGCTTACCATCGGTAGTACTTACTTTTCTTCGAGCACAACAACTTTGCCGGCGTGGCTGCCAAAGTACAATCGCCCCTGTGAAGCGGTGGGTGAAGTCCAGACTTTGACGTTTTTTCCAACCGAATACTTCCAGCGAATCGTTCCATCGCGATTCAAAGCGTACATGTTGCCATCTGACGATCCAACATATACCGAACCGGCTGTTACGGCTGGTGATGAAAAAACCGCGCCGCCAAGATTTGTTTTCCAGTCCATTTTCCCGGTAGCTGCATTGATTGCATACAGATTCTTGTCATTGGATCCCACAAATAAGATCCCGTCTGTGATAACCGGCGACGAGAAAATCTGACCATCGGTTTTATACTTCCATTTCAGTTTTCCGTCAGTCGCGTTGACCGCGTAAACATGACGGTCGTAGGAAGTGAAATAAACCAAGCCTTCATGCTCAACGGGAGATGAAAAAATGGGTTGATTTGATTTTTTGAACTCCCAATTCACCGCGCCCGTCATTCGGTTTAGTCCAAAAACTTTTCCATTGTTGGTACCAATGAAAACCTGATCCTTCGAAACAAAAGGTGACGACAACATGGCGGCTCCAGCGTCGTGCTTCCATTTCAGATTTCCAGTTTTTATGTCGAGCGAATAAAAATGATTGTCAAACCCACCAAAATAAACGAAGTCATCGTCGACCGTTGGGCTCGATTGTTCACCATCGCCGCCTAGTTCGAATTCCCATTTCTTTTGGCCAGTTTTCGCGTCAAGTGCATAGAATTTATTATCGTCGGCGCCGAAGTAGACGACTCCATCGGCGACCGACGGCGACGCACGTACTAGCCCTTGGGTATCAAATTTCCATTTCAATTCGCCAGACTCTCGGTCAATCGCATGCAATCGATTAGCATGACCACCAATGTAGACCGTATCCTCGACGACCGCAGCCGAAGACTCGATTACATTACCAGTATCGTATTCCCAAGCAAGTTGCGGCTGTTTGATTTCCGTTTCCCCGTAGGCACCCGTTCGATTCGCATTGCCACGGAACTGCGTCCACTGACTGGGACTGGGGTGCGTAACTTTTAAGTATTTTGCCATAGGAATCAAAACGATATCGTCGCGTTTTTTGAGTTGTTTGCGAATGTAATTTTTGTGCCAAGCACCAAAGGTAATTAAGAAACGCTTACCTTCGCCTCGATGGGCGTCCAAGGCGCTAGCGATATGACGATAATGTGCGGCGTTGATATTTGCCCAGCCGCCATCCCCGATTAGATCATTGAAATGTCGATCGTACGGCTCCATCCCGGATTCAACGAATGCATCATACAGATCGGTATGGATGACGACGGGATCATTTGGGTTACCCATTTTTGCAATTTGAAGTCCAATGTTTCGCTGTGCATCGTTGACTTCAGTATATTGATCCTGATGGGTTTCTTTAAGTTTCGCCATGGTGGCACGACGACTGTCGGACATTGGTTTGGTCCAACCAGCGCAGGGAACGATTTCGAAATCCATGCTCTTTGTCAGTGGGAATAACGCGGCGGTGTATTCAGGAAAAACCCGGACTCTTGACTCGGTTATTTTTCCATTGTCTTTGAATTGTTGCGTTGCTTCGGCAAGACGGTCAGGAGGAATTTCGGTCAAAACGTAATCCGGATTGACAGCTTTAATCAGCTCCTTGAGGTGATCGATGTCGTATGGGCCTGACTGTAAATGTTTGCTGTGGATCATACCCATCACCACCACTTCGTTCTTTGGCGTATCTTTTGGGGCCTGCGCATTGCAGGGAACTGCGATACACAAAGACAGCACCATCAACAAGTTGCTCGTGAGCATCCGTTTTAGAGATTGTGTTCGCCGTGTTGGCTTTGGCCGATTTAACTCGCCTTTATCGAGCCGACAATTCTGATCCATAACCCAGGCCATGTTTTTCACTTTTAAGCGGAATAAATTGATGATGCTGTACATCTGCGACACCGATGATAGCGAGCTACTAATGCAAGAGCAACTAACGGGTACGGGTGTGAGAATGCTTACTTACGCCAAAACATCTGACTCTTCACCATTTGCGGAGCCATGAAAAAAGCCAGCCACCGTTTGCACAATGCAAACCATGGCTGGCGAGTAATCGACGTTCTGTGATGTCAATCAGTACAACACTGCTGACTAGATCATGCTGGCGATGACCAGAGCGACAACGCTCATCAACTTCAACAAGATGTTTAGCGATGGGCCAGAAGTATCTTTGAAAGGGTCACCGACGGTATCGCCAACAACGGCAGCTTTATGAGCTTCAGAGCCTTTCTTTAGCTTCTCGCCATCAACTTCAAAACCTTCTTCGATCATTTTCTTGGCATTATCCCAAGCACCACCTGCATTTGATTGGAAGAGTGCCATCAATACGCCGCTGACAGTAACCCCTGCCAACAAACCGCCTAGCATTAATGCGTTGGTACCTGCAGGAATATCGAGCCAGCCAGCTTCCATCATCAACTTAGGACCAAAACCGAACAGGACCGGCACCGTAACCGCGACAAGTCCTGGGATGATCATCTCGCGGATAGATGCACGAGTCGAAATGGCTACACACTTGCTATATTCGGCTTTTCCGTCAGCCGCATCAAATGTGGTTTGGTCTTCTTTGGACCAAGATTCAAAATCTTTCCCGTCGTTTCGGTTCATCGCGTCCAGGGCTTTCTTTAGCTCTGGGATATCTCGGAACTGACGACGTACTTCTTCGATCATCGCCATCGCGGCTCGACCAACTGCGTTCATTGAAAGTGCTGAAAACAGGAATGGAAGCATCGCACCAACAAACAGTGATGCCATTACGTAAGGATTCGTAATGTCGATTTCTTTCATGGGGGCATCGTGAGTCGCGTTGTAGGTGGTTTGGAAAGCAGCGAACAATGCGAGTGCAGTCAAAGCCGCTGATCCGATCGCAAAACCTTTACCGATCGCCGCAGTGGTATTTCCAACTGCGTCCAGCTTGTCGGTGCGTTCACGAACTTCTGGAGGCAGATCTGCCATTTCAGCAATTCCACCAGCGTTGTCGGAGATCGGTCCGTACGCATCAACCGCCAGTTGGATTCCTGTATTGGACAACATCCCAACAGCCGCAATCGCGATCCCATACAGCCCAGCAAAGGAGAAGGCGCCAATGATGGCGATGGCGATGACGATGATTGGCAAAGCCGTTGACATCATTCCGACGCCAAGGCCAGCAATAATGTTTGTCGCCGACCCTGTGACGCTTTGTTTAACGATCGATTTGACCGGGCCAGTTCCCGTGCCTGTGTAGTGTTCTGTGATTTTTCCGATCCCAAGACCAGAACCTAGTCCAAACAAGATCGCGTAGAACACACCGTTGCTGGTATAGAGATTTCCCTCAACAGTCGTCCAACTCTCGGGAAGCATGAACTTGATAATCAGGTAGGTCAGTCCGACCATTACTGCGGCAGAACCAAATTCACCAATGTTCAGGGCAGTGTGTGGGCTGCCACCTTCGCGTACTTTTACGAAAAAGGTACCTGCAATCGAAGTCAAAATCCCAACCCCCGCCAAAATCAACGGCAGCAGCACTGCGGAAAGCCCTCCGAAATTGTCGCCCTGAAAGCTATCTAGACTATAAAGTCCCGCTCCAAGAACCATGGTACCGATAATCGAACCTACGTAAGACTCAAACAAGTCGGCGCCCATGCCCGCAACATCGCCAACGTTGTCACCAACGTTATCGGCAATCGTCGCTGGGTTTAGCGGATGGTCTTCTGGAATGCCTGCTTCTACCTTACCAACAAGGTCAGCACCAACGTCGGCTGCTTTTGTATAGATACCTCCACCGACACGAGCAAACAAAGCGATGGACGAAGCACCGAACGAGAAGCCTGTCAAAACGTTGATGACTTTCGTTAAATTGTCTGAGGTATCAACCCCCCAGATACTGGCGTAGACGATAAACAGTACGCTCAGTCCTAACACACCTAGACCAACAACTCCCATCCCCATCACGCTACCACCAGCAAAAGCCACTTCCAGCGCTTGTCCCAATCCAGTTCTTGCGGAATTCGTGGTTCGGACGTTGGCTTTGGTAGCCACCTTCATACCGATAAAACCTGCCAGAGCAGAACAGATGGCACCTAAGCCGAACGAGATCGCGATGTAGGGTGAGGCCTGGGATGGATCTTGAGTCGTTGCGGCGTATCCTAACAGGGCCCCAACGGCAATCACAAAGATTGCCAAGATTGAGTATTCGGCTTTCAAAAACGACATCGCCCCTTCGGAAATGTTGTTAGCGATACGAACCATTTTTTCGTTGCCAGGATCCTGAGCGTTTACCCACTTCGCTTTCCAAAAGGTAAACGCGAGTCCGATGATGCCAAAAATTGGCAAGATATAGAAGAGCGTCGGCAAGCCTTTGGATGCTGTTGTATCCTTCGTAGCTGGCGGAGCGTCGCTTGTTTCTGTTGGGGGAGCAACTTCGGTCGTAGCTCCATCGGTCACGGGATCATCGGCAAACCCTTCTCCTACGCCGACCGTAATTAAGAACAATACGAAGAGGGATAGAAACGCTAACGACCGAAA
>CAZKTR010000118.1:0-8901 GCA_964555525.1 uncultured Pirellulaceae bacterium | reverse complement strand
TCCGCGTCATTAGCTGCGGGTGAGCCGAACGCGTTAGCGTCGGGCGTTGCTAGGTTAAGCGACATTCAGTTAAGGCCCGACGCTAGCGCGAACGGCTCACAAGGGAGCGCAAAAAAGCTTTGGTACCAGTAGACGTTGAGGAGCAAAACGTCTTGGTACCAAAGCGATGGCTTCATGCCTAGTTTTCAGAAAAGTACTTATCTATCTTTTTTGCTTGCTAATTGCTTTCGCAAACGCATTTCGTATTCGATCAACTTGGAATCGTCGTCCGGAAACACAAAACCATCCAACGATTTCCCGTTGCTCTTTTTTGATTCCGCGAGGATCTGTTCAAGCAGTTTCGTTTGTCTGGGGCTAAGAAATTCATAAACTCGTTGTCGTTCTGCACTGCGAATGAAGCTGTTGACCTTCGTCGATTGAAACGTTGTCAGCGGCAAGCTTCTAACACCAGCGATCGTCCGCAATTGATACTTCTGTTCCGACAGCCTAGCCTTTCTTGCCCCTCCTGGAAACTCAACCGCCCGGCCGCCAACCAACGCCTTGGCTGTTTTCAACTGAGCATCTGAGTGCGTAAACACTTTCGTCGCACACTGAAACGACTGAGCTGTCTCGACAAGCTTCGAGTACTCAACGATCGACGGATCGTAAGTCAGTTGCACTACTTCCAAACCACCCGCCCAACCAGCGCTGGTGCTCATCACACCATCGATCGATCCCAAACGAGCTTCACCGGTCCAGTAGCAATGCATCGCAAAAGTTGCGGTCTCAAGCTTGCTGTTGTCGATCGCTATCGCACTCAAGTACGACGGCACCGGACGTTTGGCAGCCTTCAACGCCGCGGCCATCCGAGCAGCCATTGGCCCCACGGTCCACACGCCGGATTTTCTTTCGATCAAATCTTTGCCGTTATTATTCAAAAAGCGAACAATCGGATTGTTCCATGAAGGCTCGTTGAATTTTTTCAGCAGAGCTGCATCACTTGACTTGTTGTTGTAGATCAAAACCGGCACGAATGAGTCTTCGATCGCTTCGACCATCAATGGGTGAGATAGGACGGACCGTCCATAAGTTTGGCAAGTACTTCAGCCAGGGACCTCTTGAAACTGAACAAACAATGGCTTGCCGGTTTCCGACGATAACTTTTTGGCGGCGTCTAAGTCGCGATTCCAGTTGACTTGACCAAGCTCCACTTGCGTTTGCCCCATCAACGAACCACTTTGAAAAATGATGGCTGATAGCATCACTGCTAAAACCATCACACCAATTGTTTTACTCATCGTCGCTTCCTAATTGATTTACACGAAATAACCTGCGGTTTTTGACGCCATGCGGAACAATCGCTTACGGTGGAAGTCGTTGTTTAGACTATTTTTTGTTGGTTCATGCCGGAAAATCGTGGCTGAGACAAAATCTACGTACAAGCTCGACGCGCAAGCGAGTGCATCGACCAATTTCATGGAAATGCACTTGCTTGCGCCGCGAGCTTGTATTTTAGGTGCTTTCTTTCAAATCAACGATTTCCCAAAACACCCCGCTACCAATTTGTGCAATGGCAAGCACTCACCACGCACCTCAACGGAGCGTCTCGCTGTATCAAATCAAACCAACCCTCGCTTTCGTCACTGGCCACAAACGTATTAGCCGCAGCAGCAAAGGTCATCAGAGACACTTGATTTAGAATACAAAAATCCATAATCGGAATTCGACTCTCCGCATAGTCGTTCGTACCAAGCTCCATCAAAAAACACGACACCATATCGCGAGTTTCTTCCCAAGGCATTTCGTCGACGGTTTCGGAATCATCCACTAGCTCTACCAAGTGTTGAAGTCCTTCTTCAAAGACAGTCATCGCCATCGAGTGCACACGAAAACGATAGTCCAGTCCACTAAGCGAGCCAACGGGGTCATCCGATATTTCTTTCGCCACAGGCATCCAAATACTTCGCTTTGTTTCTGGCAGTGTATTGCGAGCCCAAGGGATCACCTCCATCCAACCACTAGCCGAACCTCGCATTCGGAAGTCTAGAGCCGCAAGCATCAATAACTCGACCGCATCAGAGGACCAAGTCTTGTCGTTGGCTGAAATTTCTTGCCAACAAGTCTCCGTGTGAACCACGTACTTCTCGTCACGCTGCCAAACGGTGTAGTTCATCGATTCGGTTAACAAACTCAACCAGTCACCACGATACCCGCCGAACTCAAGCGATCGAGACTGAAGCGTTTTGACATCACGCACGACTAGCTGCGGTTGGTAGTGACCAATGGCTTCCCAGCGCAGCTTAAAAAAACCAGCCAGTGTCCCATAGTCCTGCACCTTAGCTAAGTAATCGATAACGCTTTTGCAGTTAGCTAGTCGGTAGTTACGATCAAATTCAAGTCGAAGCTGAGCCATCGCGCCGGCGGAAGTCGCGGGCGAATCCAGCCCCTTGAGCAACCAAGCGATCCGTTTGAGATCGCCTTGAGAGTACCCTAAATCGACATCTTCGCTGGCAGGAGTCGCTGCAGACTTCCCCAAGGTTTTTGGAAAGAACCGACCGACAAAATACTTCAACAGGTTTACTTTGGAGACTTGATTCGAGCCTTTCGACAGATCAACGTTTTTTAGGTGCGGCAACGCGGCATTCAAACCTCCGGCCTCCAACGCTTCAAAAAACAATTCAACCGGATCTGTTATCAGAGGCTTCGAAGACAGATTGACAGCCTCATCAGCTTGGCTGACGATCGCGTCGTCGGCAAACTCGGCAACCTGCACCGACTCATCGCTAACTTCACCACTGACTCGGTTAGACGTATCTTCAACCGGTTGATCATCGTTCCCCCGGAGGTCTTGCCAACTCAACCATCCCTGAACTGATTCGTATGCCTCACGAATTTTCTGGAACTCGACCGGAAACCGATCGGGTTTAAACCTCCGAATCAGTTTAAAATAGGCGCGTTTGGCCGTTCGCGCATCAACGGAGCGCTCCAAATTCAACAACTCAAACGGATCATTCGGCCAGCGGCTTGGATCTTCTGGTAGCCCTGTCATCGATCGCCTCGCAGACGATTTTTATCAAAATCCGTTTTAGGCATACCTTGCAAATCTCGAAACTCGGGCTTGATTTCGTCGAGCTCTTTCACCTGTTTAGGACTTGCTTGAGTTTCTTGCTCTTTTCCCTCGTCAACAAGGAACCTCAGAGCACCTATCAATTCTTCTTCATTTGGGTCAATCGTAAACTTAAGCTTCTGGCTCGGTTGCCACATACTCGATCCTGATCGCCCCGGTCGCCAGTTCGGGTTCAATTTGCGGTTCTGTTTCCAAGTCGGGTTCGGTTGCCAGTTCCGTTTCGGTTTCGAGTTCGAATTCGAGTTACTTACAGTTCTCACACAACTAGAAATGATCCCAATGGACAATGCCAAGAGAATTATCCAACCAAAATAGCCATCTCCACTAGAACCTTCTGGGCTCGGTTCACTGAAATGCTGCTCTTGGACTGGGGCGGACCTGCGCGAGTTGACTGGCGGTGGAAGCCAGCGCTCGTCCAAATCCGCTACTTTACGTGTTAACATGAAAAGAAACGGTCGATGAAATCGCCCGTCTGGAACAACCGCAGTTCGTTGGGCAATCTGTCTGGCAGTCCCTAGTTCGTCAACTGAAAACTCACTCCTTAACTTTTCCACCCACTGACTACGTACCCGACAACGCTGAGACTGACGGACCGTAGAAATATGAAACAGTGCTTGTAAAATTTTTGTGACTGCAGAATTTGCATCAAGAATTTTTCGGTCAACTGCTCGTCCCGTCTGCAAGATCCTGCGGGCGTAACTATGAACGTCCTTCGAGCATCCCTGCAAGTTCAAATTCGCCAAACGCCCTTCCAACGCATTCAACAAACTCGGACCGTGCATCACTCCCAGCTCACTCGCAAACCACTCGACCACACCATCAAGACGTTGAAAACCTTGTTGATTTAGATGCCTTAGAAACTGTGGGGCATCGACCGCAGGATTCTCCAAAACCAATTCAACGGCTTCGGCTTCGTCGCTTTCCACGTAAAAGCTATTCGACTTGAGACTTTCAAAAAATGCGCTGACCGCTTGACGACTTGCATTCTTTTGCGAATCTTCGCAAACTTGCGGGTCCAAATCCAACACATCACAAGCCCACTTAATAGACTCCGACCGCAACGGCTCAGCTGAGCGCTTATCTTGTTGTTCCACATTGGCCTCGCTCAAACATCTTCATGATCATCAGAGTCGTCGTCTAGCGGATCATAAACAGATAAGAACATCTCCAGCTGACTACGAACAGACTCGATCTCATTCGGATCCTGCGAATCAAGTGCCGATTCAAACACATCCAAGTACATGTCTAATTGGTCTCGAAGCATCGTCGGGAGTTCTTGAAACAAACGTTCGGCTCGCTTGATCATGAATCGATTTGCGTTTTTTTCCCGTGGATGGATCTTAAGTTTCTCCATCGCCGTCAACGCGCTCTGCAGTTCTTTCTTACTTAAGTGCCCCGCGTGCTTAGTAATCACCAAGCGCTTCTTCTTCTTTGTTTTGACAATCGTGGTTTCAACTTCCAGTACACCGTTACTGTCGTAAGTAAAACGCACCTCAATCTCCTGACCGGCTGGACCACGAGGAATCCCCTTAACCTTTAATTCTCCCAACAACAAATTGTCTTTTACCATTCGGCCTTCACCTTGGTACACATTCAACGAGACTTCGATCTGATTAGGAGACAGCGTCGCCAACGAGTGAGACCGGGAGGTCGGAATCACGGTATTGCGATTAATGATCGGCAAAAAATAGCCGCTGCGGGTTTCTTGGCCCAGTTCTTTTGAGATCTCAACGCCCAACGTAAACGGCGCGACATCGACGACGACCATGTCTTCCAAGCCCGCGTCGTCGTTGATCAAACCCGCCTGGATCGTCGCGCCTAGCGCCACCACTTCATCTGGATTAATCTCGCCAGTTGGGTGCTGCCCCAAATACTCTTTCGCCATCTCGATGATCAGCGGCATCCGCGTCGCGCCACCAACCAAGATAACTTGATCCAAGTCTTGTCGTTTGATTTTAGCATCCCCCATTGCCCGTCGCACCGGAATCCCGATTCGCTCAAGCAATTGTTCACAAGCCTCCACCAACATCTTTCGATCAACCGTAAACTTGTCACCATCTGGGTTCAGGTTGCCTTTTTCGTCGGGCAGTAGAATCTCGGTTGACTCGTTTTTCGAAAGCGAACGTTTGGCCTTTTCGCATTGCTGCACTAGCCGCGAAACCATCGCTGGCATTTTGATCTCAGCGTGTTCAAACATGACCGAACGTTTGGCCAAGATGGTGCGAGCCAGCGATCGAGTAAAGTCCTCGCCACCCAAAATCGCTTCACCAGCAGACGCGCGAACTTCGACCGCTCCTTCGAAAAAATCAACAATCGAGATATCGAATGTTCCACCCCCAAGGTCAAACACAGCGATCGTTTTCTCCGCTTCGGTTTCATGCACTCCATAGGCCAACGCCGCAGCGGTCGGTTCGTTGACGATACGTTCGACTTTGAACCCTGCCAACTTTCCAGCTTCGATGGTCGCTTGCCGTTGTTGATTGTTAAAGTAAGCCGGCACCGTAATTACCGCGCGATCGACTTCCGTTTTCAAATAGGCTTCCGCATCTGCTTTGAGCGATTTAAGAATAAAGCTCGATAACTGCACGGCAGAAAACCGATGCTTGCCAACTTGAACGGACCAGTCAGTTCCCATCTGGCGTTTGAAACATGAAGCGCATTGATTTGGGTTAAGCACTTGATGTTCCTTAGCAGCGCTGCCGACCAAGATCTCGCCCGACTCATCAACACCAACCACCGACTCAGTCAAATTCGAACCAACCGAACTCGATATCAAAACGGGTTTGCCGTCCACCATCACACCAACTGCTGAGTTGGTCGTTCCCAAATCAATTCCGACAATCGCAGACATATATTCGCTTAACTTAAGGCCATGAATGTGGTCCGTTTTCGCAAGGCGACCCGTGCCACACCCTACTTAGTATTTTCTACAGTATGACTGCCCGAGCGTCTAAATTCAAACATGCTCCAAAAAATTGGAACTCGCTGGCTGTTTTGCGTTCATAAAAAATACTTTAAAAAAAGCTATTATCTTCTTCTACTACTTTGAACCGAGGTGGCAATGCAGCAAATATGAATAAGTAGAGTTCCACCGACGGTACCGGTGCATTTAACCAGCCGATATATTATCATATTGACATTAAGTCGAGGCGATCGAAAAAACGTTGAGCAACGATCGGTAAAACGCAAGAACGTTTTGCGGATTGATACACAAATTAATACGGCTACTCTCTTCTATAGCAACTAACTCGAATACAAAATTCATGAACTTGCTTATGCACAAACTTCTTTTCTTCGCTGCAATTGCCCTGATGGGAGTTACGGCTCACGCTCAACAAGCTTCCTTCGAAACGATTAGAGTAACTCACTCCCCCCTCAAAAGTATCGGATCTGAAACAGGCACGATGCGTCGGGATCCTAGTGACGTCATTAAAGTCGGTGACTTATATTATGTCTGGTACTCCAAAGGCACGATCAGCTCCGGTTACGATGCGACCGTCTGGTACGCAACGTCAAAAGACGGACATAAGTGGATCGAAAAAGGCATGGCTCTCGACAAAGGCGCCCCCGGGACTTGGGAAGGCGCCAGTGTTTTCACCCCAAACATCATGGTCGCTAAAGGTAAGTACTGGCTGTTCTACACCGGCACCTCAAACAACTTCCATCAAAAGCCTTTTAACCCCGACTCGAAAATCGGAATCGCAGTTTCCAACTCTCCCGATGGACCTTGGGAACGACTCGCTACCAACCCCGCACTGAGCAACAGCTCCAACGTAGCAGACTTTGATAGCCACCTAGTTGATGATGCTTGTTTAGTAGTCCGCGACGGAAAATACTGGTTCTATTACAAAGGTCGTCAAAAGGGTAAAGGACCTGGACAGACTCAAATGGGTTTGGCCATCGCCGATAACCCCGAAGGCCCGTACGTGCGTCATCCGAATAATCCAGTTATCCCCGGCAACCACGAAGTCCTTGTTTGGCCGCAAGGCACTGGCGTGGCAGCAATGATCGGAACGATCGGTCCGAAAAATATCACCAACTCAATTCTCTACGCCGCCGACGGCGTCAACTTCACCAAAACTCATAAAGTTTCCAAAGTCCCATGGGCTGGCGGTGCTTACCGCCCCGAGGCCTTCACTCAGTCCGGCAAAGGCGCGCTGCCAGAGTGGGGTGTTGAAATCGCCCGCCCAAAAGGCAAAGACGATTTACCATCCATCGGCCGCTTTGATGTAAAAACACCCGACGCCGGCTCAGCCAAAAGGAATTCAACCAAACCAACTGCCACAAAATTCTCGGACGACCTGTCGTTTATGCAAAAGCATACGCCGATCGTGACGCTGAAAAATGGCGACGCCGCCGTGGCGATCGCCCCAGCTTATCAAGGCCGAGTGATGACCAGTACGTTTGATGCCGCCGCAGGACCGAGCTTTGGCTGGATCAACCGCCCAGTTATTGAAAAGGGTTTTCTTTCAGACGAAGAAAAAAAAGGCAAGCTTGAAGAACACATTTACATCTTCGGCGGCGAAGAGCGATTTTGGCTTGGCCCTGAAGGCGGTCAATTCGCGATTTTCTTCAAACCGGGCGCAAAGTTTGAATTTTCAGACTGGGCCACACCGCCGGCCATCGACACCGAAGCTTTCGAACTTGTCGAATCAAGCGATATGTCCGCCAAGTTCAAACATTCGACCGAACTCGTCAATTACTCAGGCACTAAGTTTAACGTCGGCATCGAACGAACCGTCAAATTGATTGGCCCAAAAACCGCCGGCAAAATGTTAGACGTCCAGCTACCCGCTGGTTTGAAGATGGTTGCCTACGAAACTGACAATCGGATCACCAACGCTGGCGACAACGCCTGGACCGCCGAGAGCGGTTTGTTGTCAATCTGGATTTTAGGCATGTACAACCCAGCCCCCAAAACGACAGTTGTCATTCCCTTCAAAAAAGGCGACGACAAGACGCTGGGCCCGAAAGTAACCGATGATTACTTTGGCAAAGTGCCACCGGAATACCTTAACGTGCAAAACCAAAAGTTGTTTTTCAAAGGCGACGGTACACGACGCGGAAAAATCGGAATTAATGCTCGACGCTCAAAGGGCATTGCCGGCAGCTACGACGCCGGTGGCAAAGTCCTGAACATTGTCACCTACAATGTACAAGAATCTCCCAACGGATACGTCAATTCAGCTTGGGAGGTGCAAGACAAGCCATACGCTGGCGACGTCATTAACTCTTACAACGACGGATCGCCCGAAGAAGGCAAGCCGCCACTAGGACCGTTCTACGAACTAGAAACTTCATCACCTGCAGCCGCTCTTAAGCCAGGCGAAACAATGAAGCACGTTCAACGAACGTTCCACATCCAAGGCCCAAGAAAACTTCTGAACCCGCTAGCAAAGAAATTGCTTGGCGTGGGGCTGCAAGAGATCAAGAGCGCTTTCTAGCCTCCAATAAAACCACGAAATTTAGGCAGCAACGCTTAGCTTTAGTTAAATTTCATATGGCGGTGCAAGTTTGTTCTTGCATCGCCATTTTTTTTGCAACTCTCTTTGCTGCGAAACTAGCTCACAACCGATTTTGCTGTCGGTTTCGCAGACCGTAGTAACTGGCCGAAACGCATGCCGCCTAGATATCTAACCGCCTTGAGATATTTGCCTTTCGGCCCCTTTTAAAACTAACTGATTTAGTTAGAACCTCCGCAGAATTTTTGCGTACAACCACACTCACCTTACAGGCATTTGCCTTCGCATCACTAGATTTAAACAATGCAACGACACTCGATTAAAAAATTGGCT
>CAZKTR010000117.1:0-8977 GCA_964555525.1 uncultured Pirellulaceae bacterium | reverse complement strand
ACAGCAACTGCAATGGAATCGCGGACACGATCGGCTGTAGGTACTCGATCGTTTGTGGAATGTAGATCACGTCGTCGGCTACTTCAGCGATACGAGTATCGCCTTCGGCTGCGATGGCGATGACGGGGCCGCCGCGAGCTTTGGTTTCTTCTAGGTTGCTCATGACCTTTTCATAAATGAAGCCTTGAGGCATCACGAATACGCTTGGCGTGTCTTTGTCGACCAAGGCGATCGGTCCGTGCTTCATCTCCGCCGCTGGATAACCTTCGGCGTGAACGTAGCTGATCTCTTTCAGCTTCAGGGCACCTTCGAGTGCCGTTGGGAAGTTGTAGTGACGACCCAAGTACAAGAAGTTGTTGCACTTTTGGTACTTGGCAGCGATCTCAGCAATGCGATCGTTTTGTTTGAGTGCCTCTTCGACCTTGTCTGGAACTTCGCGAATCGCTTTGATCATTTTGCGACCCTTGTTGTAGCTCACGTGTCGGAGACGACCCAAGTACAACGCCAGCATCGTCAACGCTAAGCACTGCGAGGTATATGCTTTGGTCGAAGCCACACCAATTTCAGGGCCGGCGTGTAAGTAGATACCGCCATCGGCTTCTTGAGCGATGCTGCTGCCGACGACGTTACAAATCGCCATCGTCATGTGGCCTTTTCGTTTCATCTCTCGCAATGCCGCCAACGTGTCTGCGGTTTCGCCAGACTGAGTAATTGCAAACAACAGTGAATCGTTGTCCATTGGTGGATTACGATATCGCAATTCACTTGCGTATTCGACTTCCACCGGGATCTGTGCGATGTCTTCTAGGAGGTACTCGCCAACCAATCCTGAGTGCCAACTGGTACCGCAAGCGGTGAAGACGATTCGTTTTACTTTCAGCAAGTCAGCTGGAGTCAAATTCAAGCCACCGAATACGGCGGTTGCATCGTCTTCGCTCAAGCGGCCACGCATGGTGTTGCGCAGCGCTTCGGGTTGCTCGAAAATTTCCTTAAGCATGTAGTGGTCGTAGTCGCCCATTTCCACTTGATTCGATTCAACATCAAGGACACGAACGTCGTGAGCAATTTCTCCAGCATCGCGATGAGAAACCTGAAGCGAGTCTGCTTCCAGCACCGCGACTTGGTGGTCCGCTAAATATACGATTTTGTCGGTGTAGCCAATCAGTGGCTGAGCGTCGCTGGCGAGGAAGTGTTCGCCGTCGCCAACGCCGATTACCAACGGACTGCCTAGTCGAGCAGCAAATATCGCGTCGGGCCATTGTTTGAAAATGATTGCTAGACCATAAGTTCCGCGGAGCTGGGCAATCGATTCTTTGATCGCGTCGACGGCCGTCGCATGGGTTACTGGAGTTCCGTTGGAGCTATCACAACGCTTTTTAAATGCTTCGGCGATCAAGTGGGCGATGACTTCGGAGTCGGTTTCGGATGTGAATTCGAACCCCCGAGTTTTCAACGCCGATCGCAGTTCGGCAAAGTTCTCGATCACGCCATTGTGAGCGATTGCCAAAACTTGCTCGCCCCCCAAGTGAGGGTGAGCGTTATCGACCGTGGCGGCACCATGAGTGGCCCAGCGAGTATGACCGATGCCAGCACCGGCAGTGCATGGCGGGTTGGCTGCGATTTCTTGAGCCAAAGACGCGATCCGTCCAACCGATTTAGTGATGTTCAGCTGAGCGTCTGCGGTAATGGTGGCAGTACCCGCGCTGTCGTAACCTCGGTATTCCAGCCGACGAAGGCCTTCCAGCAAAAAGTCTTGGGCAGTCCTAGGCCCAATGTATCCAACAATTCCACACATTAATTTTCTCTTCTGGTTAGGCAGGCAGTTATAGTCTTCATCGTCAAGCACTTATCAAATGTCCAGTGGAAGCGGCCAGTGGTGCTTGAGTTGTGTTGATCTTCGAATTTGTGTGACCGGAAGAATCGTAGCAGGTTGCCAAATTTAATCTCAGCTGCGAGACTCTCGTAGACTCATTTTAAAAGAAGCTTGGAGCATTCACAAACGCATCGTTCGTCGCGACGGCCCATATTAGGCTCGCCGCATCAAAAATTGCATAGATTTCAATGGACCAACAAAGCCCACAACCAAATTCGCAGCCACCAAGCACTTCAAATTTAGTATCCAGAACCGCCGAAAATGCTCAAAAATCGTTAAAACCAGCAGGCGCTGATGAGCCTTCGGTTCGGGCTGAAATCATCGCTATCGGGGATGAACTTTCCAGCGGCGTCCGACTGGACACTAACTCTCGATGGATTAGCCAGCAGTTGGATTTGCTAGGGATTCAAACCGCGTTCCATTCGACGGTTGGTGACGATTTAGAGGACATGCTGGCGGCATTTGAAATTGCAGCCGGAAGAGTGGATTTGATTCTGACGACCGGTGGTCTCGGACCGACAGCGGATGATTTGACGCGAAATATTATCGCTCAATTGGGTGGGGTTGAGTTGGAGCTGAACCAAGATGTTCTGCAGCACATTGAATCGATGTACCAGGTTCGTGGTCGCGAGATGCCGCCCAACAACGAAGTGCAAGCACGGTTTCCGAAGGGGGCGATCATCATCGGCAATCCTGAGGGTACCGCGCCGGGGATTGAATTCGCGGGCGAGAAAATGATTGACGGTGAGCCAAATCATTATCATGTGTTTTCGTTTCCAGGGGTGCCAGCGGAATTAAAACAAATGTGGCAAGCTAGCGTGCGGCAGCGTCTGGCTGAGTTGTATTCGATTGAGACAACGATTTTTCATCACACGATTCATTGTTTTGGGTCGGGAGAAAGTGCGATCGAGATGCAACTGCCTGATTTGATTCAGCGAGGGCGAGATCCTTTGGTGGGGATCACAGCGAGTGCGGCAACCATTTCGTTGCGGATTGCAACTCGTGGAGCGAGCCAACAAGATTGCTTGGCAAAGATGCAACCGACGATCGAGATCATTCGTGATCGGTTGGGTGATTTGGTATACGGTGAAAACGGCGAGCAACTTGAGCAAGCGGTTGTCAAAAAACTGGCGGCCAAGCAGCAAACGATTGCCGTGTTTGACTGGGGGCTTGGCGGCGACGTAGCGCGGCGGTTGGTTGCAGCGGAGACCGGCGGTGGACGCTTGCGTGCCAGTCGAACTTATTCCCCGCAATCGGTCGATGGTGAGGTTACAGTTGCCGATCGGATGCAGCGAATTTTGCAGGACGAAAGTTGGCACGAAGGTGCGGACGTGGTTTTGGTGATCGGCGAGATTAACCGCGATGAAGCTGCCGTCAGCAGCGGCGAGTCGTACTATGATGTTGGTATTGCGTGGATGGATCAGGGAGGATGGAACACTGAGACCCTGCAGTTGCGATACAGTGGTCATTCGGCTTGGCGAGAGGTTCGGGCGGTCAAGGACGTGCTGAACTTGGTACGACTGAAATCGCTGTAAGTCTGAAGTTGTGTCGCTGCTCAATCGCCGAGTCGCCCACGAATAAAAAAATGCGTGATTTATAGCGGTGTTTTTCTCGGCTTTTCTAAGACTTTGGCCGATCAAGCGAATAATTGCATTCGCCTTCACGGGCCAGCATTGGATATTATTAGCGTGCCGCAACCGCTGTTAAAATCGGCAGCGTAAGTCAGGCGGAGCCGCCCAGTTTAACGACAAGCCGGAAGGCGGCGTCGTCGGCGCAGACAAGAACAACACCGCGCTTAATCACATCAACGACACAACACCAAAATCACGCGCCCGTTTACATAGCGACTATGCAAGCGATAGAGTGCATTACCTTCTCAACGGAAACACGAATCATGCTTCTCAAACAACATCATGAAACCATTTACCAATCGTCCGATGCCTCCCGGCGTTGGCTGCGTTTGTTTGTGGTCGTGTTGGGTGTGTTGGTTATCTGGTCAATGCAAACGGAATTGCCGCCGGTGCCCAATCACCAAGTAGTAGTGAATGACTCGCAGATCGTTGAATCGCAAAGCCTTGCATTGGCAGCGCCGCAGTTAGAGTTTGGCGCAGACTTGCTCAAATCGCCTTTGACCGACGAGGATCAGGCGAGCATGAAAGCGATTAGTGCCAGCGAGTGGTTGGGCCCATTGGCTCCGGTGGCACTGTCACCGTTTTTTGCGATCACTTGTTTGGCTGGGTTGTCGCAGTTCGGTGGTGACTACTTACCGCTGAACTCTTTTATTAGCAACAATGCCGTGTTGCAGAATGAGTACGTGTTTTGGATTTTCGGAGCGCTGACCTTGCTGACGTCATTGCCGCGTTTGACTAAAGTCAGCAAGCCATTTGCTCAAGCGATGGATATGTTGGAGACTTACGGCGGTATTATCACGATCATCGTGTTACGGTTTGCGTCCAGTATCCCCAGTGGCGAGCCCTTGGAACCGATCGAAACGGCGATGGTGGTTCAGATGGGTTGGATGACGTTCCCGGTGGACGTGTTGTTTAGCTTGGCTGCGATTGTAAACATTATTGTCATCAACAGCGTTAAGTTTTTCTTTGAGGTGTTGGTGTGGTTGGTGCCGTTCCCGTTTGTCGATGCATTGCTGGAAATTGCCAACAAAGGGATTTGTGCGGGCTTGATGGCCGTATACGCTTATAGCCCGTTGGTTGCAACGATTTTGAATTTGATTTTGTTTGCGGCTTGTTTTTATGCGTTCAACTGGACGAAACGCCGAGTGGCTTATTGGCGAACCATGTTGACGGATCCAATCTTGGCGTTGGTCTGGCCGTCCTATTCGAAGTGGAGTGGTGGTCGGTTGAATGGCTTTTTGAAAGATGGCTTGGGGCGGATTCCAGCAAAGGCGGCCGTCGCGATGGAAAAGACCGATTCCGGCTGGCGGGTGGTTCAGCGACGTTGGTTCTTCCCGGCGAGTGTCGTCGAGTTGCCGAGTTCGCAGTATGCCTTTGAAGTTCATCGAGGGATGATGACGAATTCGATTCGAAGCCAAGCTAATGGCGATGCTGAAGCGGTTGAATTGGTATTGTCCGGGCGTTTCAAAAAACACTTCGACCAAATCAGTGAAGAGTTTGGTTTTCAAAAAGTTGTTGGCGAGTTACCCAAGGCGGTGTCGCTGGGTTCGTGATGATCGGTGCAAGCTATCCGTGCGATGGCTAAGTTGACAAACTTTAAGAATTGGATTGGTCGTAGGAAGTGATCTTCGGTTTCATGAAAGGACGATTGGTGTAAATCCATGCGGCGCTAAAGTAGAGGCCAATTAACGCGCAAATCGCAGCCGTCAAATTCTGCGAAATAAGTAGCTTGAGAGCTGCGCCAAATTCAAAGCCCAACCAACCGGTTGATAAAATCGCCATGACTACCGAAAAGCTGACGATATTGATCTCTATCCACTCTCGATATTTCGCAACCACAACTCCAACCAGCCCACCAAATGCGATTGAAACGATCGAAAACGCTGCCGCAACCAAGACGAAGTTTTCATTGGAATTGATATAAAACGTTTCGCCGTTAGCGATTCCAGCTTCGCGAATTTCAAAGAAGCAATTTAAGCAACACACTGTGGTCGGACGAATCCATGTGAACGCCGATCCTATGATCGTGGACAGCAAACAGATCGTTAGCAATCGAGCGCGAAAAAAATAACTCGCACAAGCCGAAGTTATTGCAACAACTGCCAGCATCCATGAGACCAAAGATAGATCGCTAACGTAGGTGCGGGGACGAAAACTCATGCTTCCCACGATCACAATAAAAACCAAGATCGCAATCACAGCCAACGCGTGTTGATTCTTGAACTTGTACTGCACCGCTGGCCTTTCGAATCATATATCTGAAGTTGAAACCTAGCCTCATCCACTACGAAAGACTTCTTGCTGACGCTCCGTGGTGGTGTCTGTTTTAATTGGCGCTCAAACAAATCAATTTCCGGACACTGAATCCCGGAAGAATTACGATTAATGATTTTATAACAGGAAGGCTTGCACTCGCGGGGGAAAATCTCAAGCGAACTTCAAGTCTCGTCAAGAAACTGAATTTACGCGTCATGTTGTGATTTTTCTCAGTAATTGCCGGATCGCAGGCTGCTTTCTGCAATACAATGTCTCGCAATCAACATCGATTGAACACTGATTGTAACTCAAGTTAGCTTGGACTAGGTTTAATGAAAATTTCTTTGATCGTGGAGCGACTGACCGCACCGTTGACATGCCTGCTGTTTTTGATTGCCGCCACGGAGACGTCGGTCGCACAGTCTGTGCTGTTCATCCGGGGAGCAGATCGTAGCGGTGGTTTTCTGGAAGCAGACGATGACGCTGAACGTACAGAACAACTGGCCGACATCAACAATGCCAGTACGACCAATGGAAATCATGGCTGGAACGAATTGCGACTTACGCTCGAAGCAAATGGATTTCAAACGGACCAAATGCCTGAACCTTTAGAAGCAGGAGCTCCGGCAACCGGCCAAACAACGGGCGCCGAGATTGAATTTGGAAACCTTGATTTGAGTACCTACGACGTGCTGGTCTTTGGATCCAACAATGCGGTTTACTCGGAGGCCTCGATTGATGCGATCGAAAGTTACATTCGTGGCGGAGGCGGTGCAATTTTTATTAGCGATGCGAACTTTGGTAGCGATTGGGCCGATGCGTCCAATTCAGATCAACAGTTCTTGGATCGTTTTGGACTGATCGTCAATCAAGACAGAGGAACGTATTCGATCCAACGGAGCGACGATGAGTTCCTGATTCCGGACGATCCTATTTTTGCTGGAGTCGATCGTTTTGATGGTGAAGGCGTAACACCGTTTCAGATTGGGAATCTTACCACTGGCGTGAACGCTGATATTCTGGCGCTGGCCGAAGGAGAAACACGACTTAATGATGGAACAGGCGGTAACAACCGAGGTTCAACCAGAGGCGCCGGTCCAAACGATGCGGCGGTCTTGTTTGCGACTGCGGACCAAGGCCGACTGATTGGCCACTTTGACCGCAATACGTTTTTTAATGATAACGGAGCCGGCACGAGCATCAATCGATTTGACAACCAGCAGTACGCGATCAATTTGTTTCGCGCCGCCGCTGGTCCCCTGCCCGTTCTTGGAGATGTTAATTTGGACGGTGACGTGGACTTTTTAGATATCTCACCGTTCATTTCAATTCTGTCGGCTGGACCGTTTCAAGTCGAAGCGGATATTGATGAAAATGGAGTCGTCAACTTCTTGGATATCTCACCGTTCATCGCAATCTTAAGCGGCCTCAGCAATTGAATCGTCACCTTGGTTTGATTGTTAGCGCTGGACAGGGGGCTGTCCAGTATCACGAAAATAAGCCAAGTCCTGCTGTCGCTCTTCAGACCAACGGCTGAAAAATTGGTCGATGATCGTTGCTAAATCGGGAACCTTACGGAGCACTTTTAAGAACGCTTCCGCATCGCCGCTTTGCCGTAAATCTCGGTCAGTTTTTTTGACGATAGCGACTTGGCAAGGGATGTGAAACCGTTCCTCAGGCAAACTTTCAAGAATCGTGACATAGGTTGTTCTGGCCAAACTCGATTCCGCACTTTTTTCAAACCAAAACCTGCTCCGCCGTACGAGTTCATCGATCCCAGCGAACCGACGCTCAAAAAGTACTTGGCAAGCAAGCAGGCTTTCTTCTTCGTCAGGACTGCTCAAGCTCCGAACAAGCGAGGCCTCGGAAGTCGGTGTTAACGGAATACTTCCGATAATGTATAAGTAGACTGCTGCAACTCGGATTTCTGTGATCGGGTCGTCCAGCAAGTGTGCCACCTGGCTCGCGATTTGGTCGATCGACTGCGATTCCATTTCCCATTGAATTAGAGTTGCTAGCCTAACCGAGGGCGATTGCGATACTAACTCTTCCGTTCGCCTTGGTTTGGAAAACTGATCCGTGTGGAAATTAGAATCGGGCTGAACGAAAGCATCGCCGGTTTTTGTCAAATAGCGAATCGTATTGCGACACGACACTCTGGCATCCGGGCGAAGTTGACTGATCCAAGTCGGCGAGTGTTCGTTCCTCATCCACGCCATCAGCCCAAGGGCGTATCCAAACTGGATGGATGACAGGTAGCCTGATTTTGAAATATGAAAATGACTCATTTGGCCATCAGAATACGAGTGGTCCTGTACCGTGCAGTTGGCAGTGAACAAGCCAAAACCAGTAAACACTGACACCAGGTCTGTTAGTTGTTCATGATCAAATTCGTCTGCAGCAAACAACTTTCCAGAACCACCTAGTAACAGGTGATGGCCAAGTTCATGAGCCATCGTCGATACCATTTCAGCAGGACGATGAAGTAACGAGGTGGCAACAAAAACTTTGCCACCGTGCAAATCGTTACCCCGCTCATACAGCCCAAGTGCGGAATCTCCACTGCCGTACTCGCCGGCACGTCCTGCATCGTCAAAAAACTCGAACTCTACCGAGTTCGCTGGGAATTTAAATTGAGCAGAAATTCGTTGAAACAGGCGATGTGCGCTTTGTTCAGTCAGGTCATTGAGTTCAGGGAAGTCCGCCAACGTCAGCATGGGAGCATTGCGCATCAGGTCCGCCCCTAAGGTTTTGCATAGCCAACTCCAGCGGTACTCGATCCAAGCTTTGTTCAGCAAGTCAATCGGTGGCTTGGGTTTGAGAAATTTAAACACGATGCACGCTTATAAATATGGTTCGTCTGGAATTTTGGTGGCTTGGCTTCAAAGTTCTACTTCACCTCTTCAGCAATGCCTTCGTTTTTCGGTTTATTGGTAGGAACCCCGTTCACTGAACTCCACAAATAAAAGTTGCGATCGACAGATAGCTCTTTGACGTCGGTGTCAGTTTCTAGTGTTTGCTTGGTAGTTGTCGGTGTGATCCAAGTGACTTGGCCATCGATGTCTAGTTTGACAGGAAAACTTAGGTCTTTGTTGCATTCTTCGAATTGATAAGTGATTTTTTTACCTTCGAAGTTGATCACAAGGTTAGGGATTTGGGTGCTGCGCAGGTACTGGTCGAACAGGCTACTTAAGTCGACGCCCGCTTTTTGGCTCAT
>CAZKTR010000116.1:0-9050 GCA_964555525.1 uncultured Pirellulaceae bacterium | reverse complement strand
GGTTCAACACAAGTTTCACCAAAGGGAGCGAAACTGGCGTTGATAAAGTTACAAACCACATTGAACGACGCGTTCGCATGACTCGAAGTCTTTGTCGAAGTCGCTCGCTTGAGGTAATCGGTAGTTGCCGTTTGTACCTTCTTTAGCAAGCTCGCAAAAGTTTCGCTCTGATCAATCGTGACTTCGTGCACATGGAAGGCGATAAAAGGCCCCATCGACTCTCTAGCAAGTTTGGTCAGCCGATGATGAAAGGGCACACCAATTCGGATTGTCCGTTGGTCGCCAATTCGGGACAGGTAACTATAGAGCAAAGTCAAAATAACGTTCAGTTGTCCCATCTCTTTAGAGAAAGAACGGGCTCGTTTGTCGCCGCAGATCTGCTGAAACACATTGACGTCTAACTCCGCAGGCAGGCGGCGACTGGCACTTTGAATTCGCGGTGCAGTTTTGCCATAGAGCGTTAGCGGTGGAGCGGTACGGTTAACTTGCGGCCCACTTTCGAAAGCACCTTCACCTTCGGGAAGAAACTGCCAATCGACTTGACCAGGAAGCTCCTCGCCGCGAAGCAACGCCTGGTAAAACTGTTCTTGGACGCGATAAAGCTGCGTCACGCCCCACGCGTCGCAAATCAAGTGATGCTGGTTAATGTACCAAACGTAGTCCCGGTCACTCAATTTCAGCAGCGCCGATTCGAACATCAGACTGTCCATCGGCAGCAATCGTTCACATCGCGACTGACACCAGCGGCAAGCTTCCTGATAGGGGTCGTTTTCTTTAGAAAGATCGATCACCGAAAATTCAAATTCAGGGTGATCGACTAATTGAGCCACCGGAATCCCCTGAGCCGTCATTGCGACTGTCGTTCGCAGCGTTTCCGACTTAGCAACGATCGCTCGAAAAGCACGCTCGAAAACGTCTTGATCGACCGAAGTTGGAATACGAATTCGAAACGCCGAGTTGTAGATCGGTGCTTGCAGGGCGAGTTCTTGTCCAGCCCAGATCAGACGCTGCATCTGACTCAAGCGTCTCGTCAAGTCAACGTGCGGAAGTTGCATTTCAGGAACCCTTTAAACATTGGGTTCAAGATAGACTACGATAGCGTCAACGGACATAAACGTTTCTACTGTGACATCCTGCGCAGGAACAGCGAACCCAAACTCACTTTCGATATAAGCGAGAAGCTTCATAATGCCTAGCGAGTCGACGAGGCCGTCTTCCAACAAATCATCGTTGGCGGCCAATTCGAATTGCGATGAATCCAACAGCACGTCCGACATGATGTAAGCAATCAATTTTCGAGTTAGTTCTTCGGTACTGAAAGACGGTGGAGAGTCGTTCATCGTGACTTCTTTCCGGAATTGAGCCCGTCGACGAGTGACTGAGCCTGATCTTTCAAATTCTTGCGGTCAATTTTACCGGTTCGAGTTCGCGGCAGATCGGCAACGCAGTTGATTCGATTGGGGATGGCGTAGTGAGACAAGCAAGAATTAAGATAGTCTTTAAAAAATTCTTCGCCAGCAGTGGAGCCGTCTTTGCAGATCACCGTGGCATGAATTTCCTTGGTTTCGCCGATAACAATCCAGTAGACACCGGCCTCTTCAACTTCTGGATGGTTCGTGAGCGTGCGTTCAATATCGTTAAGTTCGACGCGATAACCACGGACTTTCACTTGACGGTCTTCCCGACCCAAGAAGACAAATTCGCCATTTTCTCGCCTGCTAACAATATCGCCGGTTCGATAATAAACTTTCGGCGATCCGTTTTCGTCGGTGTAGTGAAAGAACGCTTTCTGGTTTAGCTGTGGCTGGCCCCAATAGCCTAGCATCATCGTCGTGGAACAGATTACCAGTTCACCGGGAGTCTGACCGTCGACGATTTCGTCTTCGGAATCAATGATCAGGCCATCGGTTTCATCCCACGTTTTTCCAATGGGAACAGGCAAGTTACGTTCGTCGTCAGCGTAGGAAGCCGGGACGTGATAGTAAGTGCACTGATTAACTTCTGCCGGACCGTAAACGTTACTGAAGCGAGCTTGAGGCCACTTCTTCATCAATGCTTTCAGGTGCTTTGGTGGAAAAGGCTCACCCCCGTAAAGCACCCAACGAAGTTGACTAAAATCGTGATCCTCAAGCGGAGCATGAGCCAGCAATTGCTGAAGTGCCAACGGCACCGAATACCAAATGGTGACTTTTTCTTTTGCTACCAGTTGAGCGAGACTACGAGGGATCCGTGTGTGTGCTGCAGGTATGATCAATGTCGTCGCGCCGGCAAGGCAACTCGAAAAATATCCAAAAGTCGACATGTCAAAGTTGATCGGTGAGTGGTTCGCGATCACATCGTCCGGGGTTACTTCATATGTCGCTACCGAAAGTCTTGCGTAAGCGAGACCGCTACTGTGAGAATGTGTAATGCCTTTGGGGCGACCCGTCGATCCGGAAGAGTACATAATGTAAGCCGGATCTGATGGCTTGATCAGTTTCGAGTTGGCGTTCTGTAGTTTGCATGGCTGATCGTCGATCATCGATGCGGGAAGATTCTTCACAGCCGAATCAAGCGGCATGCTTTCATCGGCGCCGATCACACATTCAAGCGATCCAGGGGTAGCGAATATCTCCTGCAGTGCTCGGGACTTTTTTGGGTTCGTGACCATAAACCGAATGCCACAGTTCTGAATCAAACTACGAACACCTCCAGTTGGCATACCGGGGTCGATTGGAACCAGAATACCGCCGGCTTTCAGAATCGCATAAACAGCAATCGCTGTTTCAGCACAGCGAGGCATAAAGACCGCAACTCGATCTCCTAGCTGAAGATTCTGTTTGACCAGAAGATGGGCTAACTGACTAGAACGATGATCAAGGTCTTGATAGGTCAACGAAGTCACGCTATCGGTAAACGCAACTTTCGTTGGCAATTCCAGCGCTGCTAACGTCATTATGTCGTGCAAAAGCTGGCTCATGAAAGCCCTCCAACCTTGGCCGTCGCAACTGGCGAATTCGAACTTGCCAAACTTAGGTTTAGTCCAGCGGCTTTATTTCCTGCAAGAAAAACGTAGGGGCTCTTGGGATCGATCGATCGAGTTCCCATCCAGACTTTTGTACCCAATCCCATTTCTCGCGCGTGTTCAAGAAAAAGCTTTGTCACGACGTAATCTTCCAAAACCCATCCTGTCGAATCAAACACCGTAAGGCGATGTTTCAGTTCCGACAAAGAATCCGAACGCTGCAGCAGCTGATAGAGTTCTTCACCAATATCCGTCGACGCCAACTGCTGACACTCACCTTCAACCTCGGCTTGACCGCGAACATCAGGAGTCACGAAGCTTCGTTTCAGTAGCGATAACGGCAATTCGAACTTGTTGGGGAAATCAGAGCCCACTGCGTTAATGTGCAAATGCTCTTGAGTAGACATATCATCAAAAACGGGGCCCGCTCCGATATCAATCGTAGTGGCAATGCTGATTACGTCTGACAATTCAAGGACGTCTTCAATCGAGGACATTTTGAATTTGGCATCACTCACAAACTGGCGACAACGCTGCTCAAACGAATCCATCGTCGCAAAATCGGTATCGAAAAAACGAACGCGTTGGACATCAAAGACTCGCGACAGCGCGTGCAACTGCGTCACCGCTTGGGCACCGCAACCAATCAACCCCACGACACGACTATCCGGCCTTCCCAAAAACCGACTTGCAACCGCGGACGCGGCACCGGTACGAAACGCTGTTAGTAGTGTCCCATCGACAACCGCCTCCAGCCGCCCCGTTGTTGCGTTATATAAACTAAAGTCTGAAAGGATGGTGGGGAGACCGCTGAGATCAGGATTTTGAGGATGATACCCGACCATCTTCATCAACACGTGCTCACCTGTTTGCAACAAGGGCATCCATTCGAGCAATCCCGATCGCGGCGACGAGTAATTGAATCCGTCGCGAACAGGCACGATGGTCTGCTGTGGATCAAAGCTGCGAAACGCGTCTTCTAATCGAGCAATCAACTCGTCCATCAGCCGGTCGACACCGACTTGAACGACGATTGTTTGGATATCAAGTTGTGAAAGTACAGTCGTTTTCATCAGGCACCCAGGATGGCTCGTTCACAAAACCACCACACCGCGATCGCACAAATGATCAGTGAGCCGCCCACTAAGACGACCGGTTGGTAAAATTTAGACTTACGAAGGAAAAAGATAATAGGGAAAACACCGATTACGATTGCCAGCTGTCCTAGCTCGACACCGATATTGAATGAAAAAAGCAGTTGCCTAAGATCTCCCATCCGGAACGGAAGGTCCTTCATTACCGAGGCAAAGCCCATGCCGTGAAACAACCCAAAGGTGAACAGAACAATCCAGCTTCGATCATGGAAAACTGGAAAAATGTTATTCAAAGCAACAAGGATGATCGAAAATGCGATGATCGATTCGACGATCCAACCTTCCAAGCTGATGATGTCCAGAGATGCCAGCGCCAAAGTGATTGAATGGGCCACCGTAAACACCGTGACAATTTTTAAAATATTCCAAAACGCACCACCAAAACCGTTAACTGGAATCCAAGTTTTCTTTACAGCAACCGTCGGTTCGCTGTTAGCTTCGCCTTCCACGTCACTATCAACTGCTTCAGTTTCTTGCTTGCGCCTCAGCAAAACCGAAGCTAACAAAAGCGTTACCAGAAACAGAATATGATCGGTGCCAATCCAGATGTGTCGAACACCTTCCCAAATGTAATACTGCCAGCCCGTGGGCACTTGAGAAACATTGACCAGATCGACCTCTTGTTCGGCATTCCAAGGCGTAAAAATTGTGTGATAGAAACCCTCTTGAAACCCATCCTCGGTGATCCCTTTGCTTTCGTCAGGCTTGGTGCGACCATCGTCCTTGAAGCTACTGTAATTCATACAGAGGATCGATCGAGTATAGCGATCGAATTCGAATAGCAGGTCGCTTTTGACGATCACTTTTTCAGGAAGCGTGTCGAACGCGTCCGTCTTGTATAGAATTTTGGCGAAGTGCTTATACTTGTTACTTTCCAATACGTCGATCCCGATGATCTCGTATCGAACTGCTGCGCCGCCGAGCGTTTTGATCTCAAAGTGCTGTCGAATGTAAGTTTCAAGTTCTTTCGCATTTGCTTGAAGTGCAGACTTAGCCTCTTCCAAATCTTCGGGGATCTCAATTTTTAAAAATTTGCGTAGATCCGGCAAACGCATCTGCACTTCGCCCGAATAATGATCGTCAACTGGGTTGAGCCAAATGTACGTTTCATCGGTCGAATGAGCCGATACCGCCGGCGCGAGACAAAACATGATCGCCAATGCAATCACTACTTGAATTAATTGATCATGAATGAAATGGAAAACCGACTTTGCCACAGCTTTTGCCCTAAAAATATTAAATGATACCAAAAACAGGACTAAAAGTTGACATCAACTTCGCCGCCATTGATCGAGCAGATATTTCGATACACGGTGATATCAATGCTGTCTGAAATCGTATGCGTAGAACCGTCGAGCAGCGAGAAGATTGCCAACCCCGAATGTGCTGACGAGATCCCTCGGTCAGCGCCGGTGTTTGCGTTGCGAGATCTATTTGGACCAAATTCGGCATCGAACAACACCATGTGTCCATGATCGTCGGTCGGTTCACCGACATCGCGAACCGCAGCAAACCAAGCGGTTTCAAATGTCTCATGAGGAGGTGCACCGATTGGGTTTCCCTGATCGTCTAGAATTGGGCCGTTGGTTCGTTCCCCAAGACAAACAGTGTTCGAGGTTCCATCAGATACCTGCCCTAAGGTCACTCTGCTGTTGCGAAAGAAAGGTCCACTACTATTGTCAGGGGTTGCATCCAAGTTGATGTCATCCGAACCGTCCGAGGGTGATTCATTAAAGCCTGTAGCCGGGCCCCAATTAGCAACATAGCTGGAAGCAGCGTACTGCTCACCGGTCGACTCATCTCGCACAACGAAGGTGTCTGGCGAATATGGGTCCGAAGGGCACAGGTAAACGGGCAGCTGTGTTTCGCGAGCCGCAAGATTGACAGCGGCAAACGGTGTTACGGTTCGATCAATCGTTGTTGCCAAATTTGCTTGTTCGGTATAGTCCAGCATTTCCAAGCCCCAAGCAAACCCCTGCTGATTTGCGCCATTGCTACCTGCTTCAAAAGCGTAGCCTGCCGGAAGCCTCATGAAGGCCGATTCGAAGTTGAGAATCGCTAAGGCGCTTTGCTTGAGATTATTCCTACATTGGGTTTGACGAGCAGCTTCTCGAACGGCTTGAACAGCCGGAAGCAACATGCCGATGAGGATTCCAATAATTGCGATGACTACCAGTAATTCAACCAAAGTGAATGCAGTACGTTTAATTTTCATTTTGATATTTTATGTTTGAACAATAAGGGGATTTGTTATGCTTAAATTCAGCGGAGATTGTTAAAACCGGCAAACTATCAGCCGATTTCTTTATCCAACAAGACGACCGATTTACCTATCAATGTCACCAGAAGCTGAAAAACGACTCAAAAAATCGACAAATTGTTGTTTTTTATAAAATGCAATACAATCCTACGCTTTTGGCCACGAAAAAAATGCGAAATGCCCCTTCGGCTTTGCAGTCACTGCAAAAACCACCATCCTTCTGGCCGACGCCCTGCTTGTGTCTGCAACGGCGACATCACCAAGGTGGCCGCCCGGAACGCTTCAGTTGATTTACCTCCTGCTCTTCGTTGTTTTTTCATCCATTTTCAGTTTGTGTATCAAATGGGTGCACAACCGTGGCAGTGAAGACATTGTCACCGTGGGTGCGATCAACTACATCGTTGCAGCGTCGGCGATTGCGCCATGGTACTGCACCGGCATCAAACAAACTGGTGATTTCGTAGCAATCGCAACTGGAGGAACCATGGGGCTGGTATACTTTGTCGCATTTTTCTTTGTGATCTATTGCGTTCGCGTGGTCGGTGTGTCCAGCACCATGGTGGTCAGTTCGTTGTCACTGTTACTGCCGATTATCGTTGCCGCCTTGGTTTGGGGTTCAACGCCCAACCCGATCCAAATCGCAGGAATTGCTTTGGCATTGGTTAGCTTGCTGATGGTCGCGGTTAAACCGAAACCGCCCGCGGTTAAACCGAAACCCGACAAAGCGACGGCACTGGAAAATGAACCAACCGCAAAAGATTGGAAACCGCTAGTGTTGTTGTTTGTTTTCTTTTTGCTGTGCGGGTTCAGTCGAATTGCTCAGGAGACTTTTAAGTACGAAAGCGTCGCTGACCAGAAACCAACGTTTTTGCTCGCCGCATTCACCATTGCGGGTATCCCTTCGCTGATCTTGCTGATCTATCGCTTTCGCCCAATCCTGAAAATGGAATTCGTGATCGGAATTATCATGGGGCTATCTAACGGTCTGCAAACGTTTTGGATGTTAAAGTCACTGGACTTCATCCCAGGCTACATCGCTTTTCCGCTCAGCAGCGCCGGCGGGATTGTCTTTACGACTGCTGTGGCCACTTCAATGCTCAACGAAAAACTAGGTAGACGATCCTATATCGGAATCGCGGTTTCCGTCGTGGCGTTGGTCCTGCTGAACTGGCAGTAGGTCCGGTATTTGCCTAACGGCCAAACCGTTGGCCCTCGGGGTCATTTGGCAATGATCTACCCAGTCCTGCGGAACTTTCAGATCCTTAGGCTGGGCTAGGAAAACTGCCAGCTCCTTGGGCCGATGAACAACTAAGGTTGTTTCTAGATTTGTCTTTTTATCCGCGTTGATCCGTGTCCATCCGTGGTTACAAAATGTATCACTGGGATCTTGCGAGTGAAACCGTTTCTGACATCCGTTTTGGCAGAGTTTTAGCCAATTCACTTCGGAGAGATTCCGCCTAAAAGCGGTACTACAAACACACCACGTAAAAAATACCAGCCGCCATGCGAAAAACAGGATCTTTTTCTTCTTCGGGCTGCTACCGAAATCCATTTTTAGTCGATCAAATATAGATCGGTTATCACTTCAGAAGCGATCAGCCGCTTACCTTTAACATCCTCTCCTTGACTTATACGAGCCCACCAAAGATGACGTTTGATAACTGGTTTATGTTTCCGATTTCAATCTGCATTGCGACCGTTGCAATGGCGTCGGGTGTAGGTGGTGCAACGTTTTTTGTCCCCATTTTATTACTGGGCCTAGGGCTGCCGCCTGAAGTTGCAATTGGGGTCGGCTTGATAACAGAGGTGTTTGGATTTACCAGCGGAGTAACGGCGTACTTGCGTCGTAAACTAGTGGATTTTCGGCTGGCTAAATCGATCTTGTTGTTTTCAATTCCGATGGCGACTCTGGGTGTGCTGGCAGCCAACTACGTGGATCCCAATATCCTCAGAGGTCTGTTTGGGGTCGGGCTCTTGGCTGTCGCTTTTGGACTGCTTACCGCTCCGGTGCCCCCAAGTGCGGAAGAGCTAGAGCGTCAACTCGATGCCCAAGATGACGCCGGACAGATTACCAGCATAACGTCAGCAGCGGGTGAGACATTCCGCTATCGGGTTGGCAATAAAACGATCATTCGATCAGTTTCCGCCGTCGGCGGTTTCTTTATGGGAATGATCTCGACGGGATTGGGAGAACTGAACAGTTACTTCCTGCTTCAAAAATTCAAGATCCCCAGTAAAGTTGCCGTTGCGACAAGCGTATTTACCGTGGCCTTCACGGCGCTAGTCGCAGCCACGGCGCATTTGATTAGCTTTATATCTACTGGCGGAGAGACGTTGAGCACCGTGTTAAACTTGGTTGTCTTTACAGTGCCTGGAGTCATCATCGGCGGACAAATAGGCCCGTTCGTCGCCACGCGTATTTCTCAACACGCGTTGGAAAAGACACTCGGCGGCCTGTTCGTTTTTGTGGCCCTCCTGACGCTTGGGCAATTGTTTTTTACTTAGGCTCTCCTGGGGATTTGGTGGCAATGTAAGTTTCAATAATTCACTTTACCGTACGTTGTAAGAAAGCCGATGAGACAAAGCCGTGAATGGTTACGTTTTTTTACCTTAACGTCCCAAAAAGAGGCGC
>CAZKTR010000115.1:0-9082 GCA_964555525.1 uncultured Pirellulaceae bacterium | reverse complement strand
GTTTTGACAAACAACGGCGTCGAACTGGTTTTAGATATCGGTATCAACCGTACCGCAGACATCGAAAGCGTTGAACGCATTCCGCTTGAGATCACCATCAATGGGGCTCGGTCGGTACTGGAAGTCAGTGTTGAAAACGAAGAATTTGGTTTGACGGGGCATCGCATTCCTTTGGATGGTGGCACCGAATCGGGCTGGGGTAAAGTTGAATTGCCGGCAGACTCAAACGAGACCGACAACGTTTTCTACTTTTCGTTTGCCGAGCAACCTATCTTGCAGACGGTGATTGTTTCTGACTCACGGGCCGAGGGATCTGCATTGGCTTTGGTTGGAAACGCTCCCATGCAAAGAGATCGGACTTACGTAGCGAAAGTCTACGGCACCGATCAATTGGCCGAAATTGATTGGAACGAAACGGCTTTACTGATTTGGCATGCTCAGTTGCCACAAGGACGCGAAGCCAAACAAGTGATGAACTTTGTCAACAACGGTCGTAGCGTCGTTTTCTTTCCACCCAAAGAAATCGACGACTCCGAGTTTGAGGGCGTCTCTTGGGGCGATTGGAAAAGCGCCGATGGTAACACCGCTACCGCGGTGAATTTTTGGCGAAACGAAGACGATTTACTGCAGAAATCTCGCAATGGTCTCTCGCTGCCGGTCAACGAACTCAAAATCTACCAACACTGCACCATCAACGGCGATTACCGCACGCTCGCCCGACTCGAAGACGACTCCACATTGCTGGGTCGCAGATCAACGGACACGGGTGGCGTCTATTTCTGTTCAACATTGCCAACGGGGGCATATTCGTCGCTACAAAGAGAAGGCACCGTCCTGTTCGCGATGATCCATCGAGCCCTCAACAGCGGGGCTGATTCGATTGGAAAAGCCAGACAACTGACCGCAGGCACCTTACCGGCCCAGAATGTCGTTAACCTTAAACAACTCGCTGGCCCTAAAGATGTTTTGGTTGAATCGCGACCCTTTAACGCTGGCGTCTATGGAAATGAAGACCAGTTAATCGCCTTGAATCGCCCCAACATCGAAGACACTTCTCGATCCATTCCAACCGACGAAGTCAATCAACTCTTTGAGAGCTTGGACTTCCGCATCATTGACGACCAATTGGGAAGCAAAAAATCGCTGGCCAGTGAAATCTGGAAGATATTTATCGCAGTCATGGGCATCGCTTTACTTGCGGAAGCAGCTCTTTGCTTGCCGCCCAAACCAGAACCACAAACGGAGCTTCAACCGGCCGCCGGAGGAGTTGCCTAATGGACTGGTTTCCAACACTACATTACACGGCGTTCACGCTAATCTTTGGGATCCTGCTAGTGCTGGGCACCGGCGTGTTTTCATGGCTGGCAGTGCAACGTTCAGGCTTCAGCAAGGGGATGATTCTTCTTGAAATTCTACGAATGCTGATGGTTGCTTTGGTTGCGTTCACAATCAACCAACCCGAATGGATCGAGGAATTTCTGCCGGACGAAGAACCAGTACTTGCCGTCCTGTGGGATGAATCGGCGAGCATGAATACTCAGGACGTTTTAGAAGATGGCTCGACCGACGCCAAAACACGTGCGGAGTGGATCAAGCCGATGCTTCAAAATGAGATTTGGGCACCGTTCAAAGAAGATGTGGACGTGGTGATTGAGCCGTTTTCTTCCGGTCTGAAGAATCGCGACAAGGCATCCGACTTAAACACGGCGCTGGTCAGCACATTGGAGAAACACAAAAACCTGCGTGGCGTGGTCATGTTTACTGACGGAACATGGAACTACGGCGATTCGCCAACTCAAGCTGCCACTCGAATGCGAATGAAGGGCATCCCGGCATTTACAATCGGAGTCGGAAGCGAAAACGCACTTCCGGATATCGAGATCCTGTCGTTGGACGCCCCTACGTTCGGCGTGGTCCAAAAGCCGACACGCATTCCCTATTCAATCAAGAGCACGATGCCTCGCGAGACGACGGTGGTCGCATCGCTTTCGTCTTCTGATGGCGACGAGATCACGGCCAAGATTCAAATTCCTGCCAATGGTACGCTTCAGGATGCGTTCACTTGGAAACCCAAAGAAGTAGGCGAGTACACATTGACGCTCACGGTTCCTCAACAGGACGGAGAAGTCATCACGATCAACAATAAACTGGATGTGCCGATTTCGATCCGCAAGGAATCACTGAAAGTTTTGGTCGTGGAGTCATTCCCTCGCTGGGAATATCGTTATCTCCGCAACGCACTTTCGCGTGACCCGGGCGTGGACGTTTCTTGTTTGCTATTCCACCCGCAACTATCCAAAGTCGGTGGCGGAAAAGATTACATCGACAGATTCCCGCAATCGCTAGAGGAACTTGGAAAGTTCGATGTCATTTTCCTTGGCGATGTTGGTATTGAAAAAGGCCAGTTGACTTCCGAAGATTGCCAACGAATCAAAGGTTTAGTCCAAAACCAAGCCAGCGGCCTGATCCTCATGCCGGGCTTCCGCGGAAAACAGTTCTCACTGCTTGAAACCGAACTCGCCGATCTGTTTCCCGTTCACCTAGATGAATCTCAACCTCGCGGCTGGGGGGCTCAAGCACCAGCAAAGTTTCAATTGACTGACGCTGGCCGCAGCAGTTTGTTAACAAAACTTGCCGACTCACCCGCAGCCAACACGACGGTGTGGCGAAACCTGCCAGGTTTCCAATGGTACGCTCCCGTTTTGCGATCCAAAGCTGGCACCCAAACGCTCGCCGTACACTCGACCGAAAACAATCAAAGTGGTCGGATTCCTTTGCTCGTTACCAAAACTTATGGATCGGGAAAAATCTTGTTCATGGGTACCGATGGTGCTTGGCGTTGGCGTGAAGGCGTTGAAGACAAATACCATTATCGGTTTTGGGGACAAGTTGCCAGATGGATGGCTTATCAGCGCAACATGGCCGACGGTGATTCGATGCGATTGTTTTATTCACCCGATCGCCCCAAAGTTGGTGATTCGATTGCACTCAATGCGAACGTAATGACGCTGTCCGGAGAACCCCTCCAAAAAGGAACCGTCAACGTGCAGATCATCGCACCGTCAGCCAATACAGAAACAATCAAACTTTCTGCACAGAACAGTGAAGACCAATGGGGACTGTTCACCGGGATTTTTTCACCCGAAGAACCCGGTGACCATCAAGTCATTATGACCTGCCGTGAAAACGGATCGACCCTTGAGACCATCATTAGTGTTCAAGGTGCAGCGAGAGAAAAACTGGGGCAACCAATTAACGTGGAAGTGCTCAGTGAGATCGCAAAAATCACGCGAGGCAAAATGGTCAAGACCGATCAGATTCGTGAGATATTTGACGCGTTATCAGAACTTCAAGAGCCCGAACCGAAAACAAAGCGCATTCGTTTGTGGGCGGATCCACGCTGGGCGGGAATGCTTGTACTAATGTTAGGAGCTTTCTGGGCTGGCCGTAAAATGGTTGGTAAAATCTAACTGGCAGGCAAAGTCTAATAGCATAGACAAAGAAAGTTGGCGGGTTTTGCTTTGAAATTTCGCCACTATCAAAAGATGAAAACAAACATAAACCACCGTGGTATTTACATAATTAACACATCCAAATTTGGACGGACAAAATGAGTTTTGCGAATAAAAAATCGGGAATTGAAATCCCTGATCGCATGCGCATCAAACTGAAAAAGTTCCAAAGGAAAGTTTGGATCATCAAGCTGGCTGAAGGCCTGTTGGCCGCAGCATTTGGTTTGCTTGTTTCTTATCTTTTGGTGTTTGTACTTGATCGTTTCTTCGACACTCCAGCAGTGATCCGAACCGCAATCCTGATTGCAGGCGCACTGGGGTTGGGGGTTTGGTTTCCACTGGTCTGTCACAAGTGGATTTGGAAAAGCCGGCGGCTTGAGCAAGTTGCCAGGTTGCTGAAGTACAAGTTCCCGCGTTTGGGCGACCATCTACTGGGCATCATCCAGTTAGTTAACAATGAACAGGAAAGCCACCGCAGTGAAGCGCTGACTCGCGCTGCTTTGGCACAGGTCGATGAAGAAACCAAAAATCGCGAGTTCGGAGATGCGGTACCTTACCCCAAACATCGCCGCTGGGCATTGATTGCTGGAATTCCAGCCGTGATTGCTGCCGCCGCATTGGTCTTGGTTCCGTCCGCAGGCAACAACGCCCTCATGCGTTGGTTGATGCCCTGGAAACACACCCCGCGATACACGTTTGCTCAGATCGAGAGTCTACCGGAAAGCGTTGTCGTACCGATTGCAGAGAAGTCTTCGTTAAGTGCAACGCTATCTTCAGACACCCAATGGTCGCCGAAATCAGGTTCAGCATTCGTTAGCGGTACGGATCTTTCTGCACTGCAGGAAAACGGCCAGTACGGCTTCGAACTCCCACCGCTCAAAGAGGGCTCTCGGTTAAACGTATCAATCGGTGACATTCGCGAGACGGTCGAAATCACCCCAATGGCTCGACCGGAAATTTCACAGTTATTGGCCAGCATCACCTTGCCTGATTACCTCCAGCGCAGCGAACCGATCGTCAAAGACGTTCGTGGTGGTGTTGTAACCATGGTCACTGGCAGTGAAGTTGAATTCGTTGGCACCGCAACACGCGACATCGTCCAAGCGACGGCCAACGGCCAAGCACTACAAGTGGACGGATCAAAGATAAAAACGTCTCCGGTCAGCGTGAATGAGTCGCAGATCATGGAACTCCAATGGAAAGACGCATTGGACCTGACATCCAAGCAACCTTTGAACTTAAAACTTCGCGCTGAACGGGATCAAGAACCTTCGTTGGTTTGTCTCAAGCTTGAAAAGCAGCGAGTCGTGATGGAGAAACAGGTTTTAACGTTTGATGTCGAAGCGTCTGATGATTTTGGTATCAAAACGGTCGGCATGCAATGGGCGGGGACGGTCGGAGAGGACGCCAACTACGAAAGTGCGGCTGGCCAAAAAATCGTTGCTGCGGGAACTCCCGAGTCCAGCGAACTAACCACCGTTGCGACCTTCTCGCCCGAGCGTTTGGGAATTCAGCCCCAAGTCATTAAGTTGCGATTGTACGCGCAGGATTACTTGCCCGATCGCGAACCAGTTTTTTCACCGACCTACACCGTGTTTGTGTTGAGCGAAGCCGACCATGCGATTTGGCTAACTCGCCGCATGGACGAGTGGTTCAAGCAATCGTTAGAAACTTATGAACGCGAGCAGCAGTTGTATAAGCAGAACATTGAGCTTAGCGAATTGACTGCCGACGAATTGGACCGTCCGAAAAATCGGAACAAAGTCGCAGCTCAAGCGGCGTTAGAACAAGCTCAACAACGTCGCTTGGAGGCACTCACCAAAGCTGGAACCACGTTGGTTCAACAGGCTGCTGGCAACGACCAGTTTGATGCGGCGACACTGGAAAAACTATCCGGAATGCTGGAATCGTTCGATGACATCACCGAAAACCGAATGACAATCGTTTCTAAAGCGCTTCAAGAGGCTGCCGATGCCGCGAGTTCGGATACTGACGCAGACGATTCGAACGGGCTTTCGAACAACCTTCTGGAGCCCAGCATGGACACTCCCGAACCGAGTCAAGCGCAACAAGGTGGCGGCAATTCTGGTGAAGGTACTGCTGCCCTTGGTCTTCCAACCGTTCAGCTACAAGGCTCCGCAGCCCCCAGTGGAAATCAACCAGCTACCGCCAGTAATAAACTACAAGCCGCCGTTGGAGCTCAGGAAAATCTTTTGGTCGAATTCCAGAAAGTTGCAGAAGAACTCAAGAAGATCATTCAAAACCTTGAAGGCAGTACGTTCGTGAAACGACTCAAAGCAATGTCTCGAATGCAAATGGAACTTGCCCAAGACGTCAACGAAATGACAGTCCGGGAGTTTGGCGTATCGGATTACCAAGTTGAAAAGCCAACCAAGGACCGTTCTCAACTGCTTGCCGATCGTCAACTCCTACACCGAACCACAACCACAAACATTCAAGACGACCTGCAAGCCTATGTGGACCGAATTGACTATCCAAAGTACCAGTCGCTTCTTGAAGAGATGGAGAGTTCAAATGTAATCGAACAATTGGCTGATGTTTCTGTCAGGATCATCGCCAACGAATCGGGTAGTTCGATCGCTCAGCTGGAATTACTCGCTGACACCTTCGACCGCTGGGCCGAACAACTTGTCGACCCTCTCGAATCGGACGGGGCATCAACCGGAGGTGATGGGAGCAGTTTGCCACCGGCGATTATCTTGGAAGTAATGAAGATCCTTGAAAAAGAGATCGCTCTCCGTGATGAAACTCGTGGTTTGGAACAAGCCAAACCGCAAATGGATTCTGGAAAGTATTCAAAAGACGCTGCCTCTTTGGCGAACACGCAAAAAAGTTTAACCGATCGCATTAAGGCCGTCGGTGGCGAGATTCGAAACCTTGAAAACGCTGCTGACTTTGAAGACATTTTGACACAAATAAACGGCTCCCGTAAAGCAATGAACGACGTGTTTGAAACGTTGAACAAACCTGACACAGGGCCCACCGCGATCGGCGCGGAAACCGAAGCGATTGAATGGTTGTTGGAGGCCAGACGATCAGGAGGGCCTCCTCATCGCGAAGGCGAAGACATGACCGGTTCGGCACTCGCGCTGTTGGGCGCCGCTGACGAAAAGAAGGCACAGGGCGAGCAACGAGTTGTTGAACAGGCGACCGGCAAGTCTGAAAAAGAAGTTGCCGAAGAATTCCGATACGGTTTGGACCAGTATTTTGAAAGCTTGGAGAAAAACCAATGACGCATTTTAAAAATGACAGGTTTGGAAATCATCCAACTAAAGCAATCATGAAAAACATTTCCCACTTTATCCTATTGATATCAACCTGCTGGATAATCGGCGGCGTGACACCATGCATGGCCCAGATTGAGACGCTTGAAGTTCGTGAAGGGACGGGAATTCCTCCCGAGGTTTACACCATCTACGAAAAAGGTGCTAACAATCTGGCGTCAACTCAACTTGAAGATGGATCATGGGGTGTCGGCAACCAACGTCATGGCAGCACCGTTAGCGGCATTTCCGGTCTGTGCGTCATGGCTTTCCTTTCAACGGGGGAAGATCCGAATTTTGGCAAATACTCAAAGAACATTCGCAAAGCACTACGGTACATCATCCGTTCGCAAAACCCAGAAACAGGATACATCCCTGGCAACATGTATGCCCATGGATTCGCGATGCTGGCTCTGGCAGAAGCCTACGGTGTCGTTGACGACGACATGCTTTGGGCTGGCGTGAAAGACGACAAGAATAAGCGTACCGTTGGCGAAGCCTTGGAACTCGCTGTGCGGTTGGCCGTGACAACGCAAAAGAAAAATTTTGCAGGTGCATGGCGTTACGGCCCAAAAAACACCACTGCCGACACGTCGATTGCTGGGGCGGTCTTAATGGGTTTGCTGGGGGCACGTAACGCAGGCATCGCGGTTCCAGATGAGTCGATTGACAAAGCACTGGATTATTACAAAAGCATGACATCCGATGTGACGGGGAATGTTGCCTATACTGGCGGTTCAGGGATTAACCTTTCACAAGCTCGCAGTACGATTGCCTGTCTGGTTTATAAAATTGGCAAACGAACGCACTGGAAAGAGTTTGAAGCTACAAAAGACAACGTCATTGCCCACTATCAAAAACAAGACTCTTGGCCCTATTATCTGCGTTACTATCAATCTCAGGCATTGTTTCAAACCGACTATCCGACCTGGCAAAAATGGAATCGTGAGACGATTCGTAAATTGGGAGAGATGCAATCCATCGACGGCCAGATCGGCGAGAGCCAATTCGGCGCAGCTTATTCCACTTCCATGTCACTACTGGCTTTAGCACTTAACTTCAAATTTTTACCAATCTACGAACGATGAAAAATCAAAAGCTATTTTCGCAATCAACGGTTTTGTTCCACGCAGCGACTTTCAGGCGTCGCCTTGCTTTGGTTTGGGTAGTGGTATGCGCAATCACCGTGATCGGTTTGACTTGCCCTTCCGCAAGTGCGCAGGACAAAAGCGAAAAGAAAAGTAAACCCAACCAGAAGGAAGCTGTCGAACCAACCGGCAAGCATCAATTGATAACCGACGCAGGAACCGCTTTTGGTGAAATCTCCTCCGGAACCGGAGAAGGTGACGTGATTCGCTGGCAGCCCACGGGCGAAGAGAAAGTAGTCTCCTTGACCGGTGTAGACGCCAAGATCGTTTTGTCTGACGACAAGAACGACAAAGGCAATGGGCTTGATAAAATTTACTTTACGAACAAAGACACCGTTCCATGTCGCGTCTTATCTGTCGATAAACAACAAGTTGTATTCGAAGCATTGGGTAAAAATCATCGCGTGCCGCACCACTTGGTAAAAGCCCTTGACCTTTCCACGCTGGGTGGATCGGATAAAGTCGCTTGCACGGATGAGGGCTGGTATTTCTCCGAAGAGGCGAAACGAATCCTGAAGCTCGATGATGACACTTCTTCAGCCATCGAAGTCGCTGGAGAAAACGAAATCGTTATTCGCTCGCGAGGAAGATTTGGTCATGCAGACCTAGCATCCTACGGCACATTTAAATTCAAGCTGGGGTGGGTTAGAAATTGCCAAGCGACGCTTAAAGTTCGCCAATTAGTCTATAGCCCCGATTCCTCAAGCGATGGAGTCGCTGTCTCGTTGATGATTCGAGATAACTGCATTATGGTCGCCAATGCCAACGAGGATCACCGAAGCAGATCACGCCCAGCGTTAACACCTAGCCGAAAAGCCGAAGTCACGATGGAGGTTGTCCAGGACAAGCTTACCGTTAGCGTTGATGATAAAAAGATATACTCGGTCAAAATCAACCCAAACGATATCAAGGGAAACGCCGTCTCCATGTACTTTAGTCGCTGGAGGAAGGACGACCCGACACACGTCACCTTAAAAGATGTCACGGTTGACCAAAGTAGTTTTGGACGGTTGTCACTATTCGTTGATTCAGAAAACTTGGACCAATTGTTGACCATCCCTCGCTTCCTTAAGAACAACCCACCTAAACAAATTCTTTTTGGGCGCAATCTGGATTTGCTTCGCGGTGAATTGACTTC
>CAZKTR010000114.1:0-9131 GCA_964555525.1 uncultured Pirellulaceae bacterium | reverse complement strand
AGTGAGATCCTGTAATGATCGGCATCGCAGCAAATTTTTCGATGTCAATGTCCCAGACGTCCAGCGGTTTTCCATTGGCCAACTGCATATCCAACTGCTGATTGAAATCGCAATCGAAGACACGCCCTTGCCAGTCGACGCTGATCGTGTCGCGACACATCAGGTTGTCAATCGACGCTGGATTGAAACTCTCGACCAACAATTTGTGATAGTCAGCCAATTGCTTATTACGCTTTAAGTAAACCGCGTACCGAGCGATCGGCATGTTGGCGATGCAGAACAGGCTATGAAAATCGATGTCGAAATGCTTTTTCATTTCTCGTTTGTAATCGGCTTCCAACGCTTTTTGATCAGGCGGCAAGAAAGCCCCGTTAGGATTGTAGACCAAGTGAAGCGGAAGCTCTGGATCGATGCCATAGCCAAGTTTATTGAGTTTTTGAAACGCGGTAATCGAACGATCAAACACACCATCACCGCGTTGCTCGTTGACGTTCTCTGGCGAGTAACACGGCATCGACGCGATGCAAACGACTTTGTGCTTCGCGTGAAATTCAGGAATCCACTCGTAGCCAGGTTCTTCAATGATGGTGGCGTTCAACCGAGTCAGCACCTCCCGCGGTTGATCGAACGAACGCACCCGTTCCACCAGCGAGCGAAACTCAGGGTGCATCTCGGGAGTGCCGCCGGTCAAGTCAATCGTAGGAATGTCCGTTGATTCAAACCAGTCAAGCGTCCGAGTTAGATGTTCCTTAGAAATCAACTCCTTGCGGCCCGGGCCAGCGTTTACATGGCAATGAGTGCAAGTGATGTTGCAGAGCTTGCCCGTGTTCAACTGCAGGATTTTTGGCAAGGATCGGGTAAGGGATTTTTGATGTTCTTCAAGCTTGCGATCAAACGGATTCATAACTGCAGTTACAATAAAGGGGGAGTCTGTGTTGAAGGTACGCTCAATCCGGATTTTCCCAGAGTGTGTCCTCCAAAAACCACTCGGCACTGAAGAACAAACGAGCCCAAATATTATGAACAAATGTTTGCAATGCGTAAATTGCACGCCACCGAGAATCGCCGCTTGGTGTTCTAAATCCTCAAAGAATCTAGCCCACATTCGTCTTCAGATCGTTTAGACGTGCAAGCTAAGCAAGGCTTACGATCATTTTCAGCGTTTTATACCGCGAAATTGCCAACCCGAAATAAACCAGTTTTCCCCATAGCTTTTGCACCAGCGGCACTCAGCGATGATTTTGACTGGAGCCCCCTTCAAACGCTCAATTTCCATTTCGGCGGTAGCCCCCGAGGCAATTGCCTGATCGGTGATGATGCCGATGCCAGCTACAGAAATGTTTCGTGAAAAACCCACAAGCGTTTGCTCGGTTCCGCGGATCGCTAATCGAAGATGGCGAACCAAATGGTCACGGTGGACTGAACGGGTTTCATTGCGATTAAAGTTTGCGTCGGCAGCCAATAAGTCTTTAACCACTCGCTCAATTTCAGGGTTAGCTCGTACCATAGAATTTCGCTGCATTGCATCGCCCTTTGCGCTAAAACGGATCGTAGGAAACAAGAAACTTTATTTAAAAACGTACCTCTCTTTCTCCAATGTGGACTGAATCGAGTTCATGATACTGAAAAATTGCAGCGACCAAACCCGCTGACCAGTCGTGACAATCGGCATAATCAGTCGCATCCCCTGCCATTGCCGGGAAATGGGGCTTGATCTGACAGTTGCTGGCAAATCGCAAAAGCGAGCGTTCCCAGTGAAAACAGCCATTCTGTAAAGCCCAGATTGGACCGAATCACCCGGGTTGCCGATTTAATCTTAGTAGGCGGATGTTGGCTCGGCTATTATTAGAAGTAACTGCCTTCAAAAATCGTTTTGAATTCGCTTCCGAGATTTCGACTTAGCTGGATTCGCCAGAATTCAGGCCTGCCGAGAATTCAGGCCTGCCAAAAGGGCTCACCTGAAGTCTGGCGACACCAGCTACACGTTCAGACGTTCGATAAATCAATTTCTATTTAGGCAACCCCCAAACTGATGTCACATCCCGGTCAATCACGATCTAGGCCAAGAAACACCGCTGCTAAGGCGAGTGACTCAGTCGACGTAGTGCCAAAGATTTCTCGCAAACCGTTAAAGAAAAGACGCCGACTCTCACGTGACCGGTTCGATGCTTTGTACCTCGCCTCGCGGAAAGTCGACGCGGGTTTGCTTCAGCAAGTCGATCCTGAAATGACCACCGAAGGGTCCGACACTGATAAGCTTACCAATCGGATGGCCGAACGGATTCGTTTGAATCGTGGTTCAATGACTTCGCTGCTAGTAAGTCTTGCGACTCACTTGGCTTTGATCTTAGTGTTGTTGTTACTTCTGACTGTTGCCAATAAAGAAGAGCCTTCGATCGACGTTGAAGCGGCGTTCTTTTCAACTCCGATCGAACTTGATTCGAAACCTGAAGAAACACCTGACAAAATCAAGATCGAAGTCGACATCGAAAAAGAAGTTCAATCAACACTGCAAGCCACCGCAGAAGACATGTCAACCGACACAGTCGACGAGATGGCCAACCAAGTCCAGCAAGTGCCCAGTCCCACCTTGGCAACAGAGTCCAACCCAATCTCGTTGGACGCAAAGCCTCATGACGTTGGCAGCTTACCGACACGGCCAACCGGCGGTGGCTTACAAGGACGCAACGCGAACAATCGAGCCAAATTGGCTGGTAGCCGCGGCGGGACCAAGGGTAGCGAGATCGCAGTCGAACGAGGCCTGCGATGGATCGCTCAACATCAACGCCCCGACGGCAGCTGGCGTTTTTTCCATAACGTGAACGCTTGCCAAGGCGATTGCCGAAACCCTGGTAAGATCGAATCACCCACCGCAGCCACCGGCTTAGCCTTGATGTCGATGCTGGGCGCTGGATACACCCACCAAGCAGGCCCCTACCAACGAGAAGTCCAAGCAGGATTGGATTATTTGCGGAGTATCATGAGAGTTGGCCCGCGAGGCGGCAACCTAACGATCAGTGGCGGCGGCAAAGCCAACATGTACGCTCAAGCCATTGCCACGATCGCACTTAGCGAAGCCTGGGCCATGACTGGCGACCCGGCGCTGGAGCAACCCGTTCGTGAAGCACAGAAATACATTTGCGCGGCACAGAATGAATTCAATGGCAGTTGGGGCTACCAAGCTGGACAGGCGGGGGATTTGACAATCACCGGTTGGCAAATCACCGCACTCAAAAGCTGCAAACTGGCCGGTATCCGCGTCGACCAGAACGTCTGGGACAAAGCCAAGCAGTTTGTCGAATCAACCTCCGACACCAGCGGATTGTTTGGATACAAACGCCCCGTCAATCACAAGTTGCCCGCCAGAAAACGAGACTACCAGCTAAAAACAACCACGGCCGTCGGAACGCTCATTCAAATGTACATGGGGGCTACGATCGAAGATCCAACGATCAGTAACGGCATCGCCTACCTTGCAAAAGAAGGTGTTTCTAAAACAGATATCTACTTCGACTACTACGCCACTCAGGTATTCCGACACTACGGCGGTCAAGAATGGAAACAGTGGAACGCGGTAATGCGTGAGCACTTGATTGATACCCAAGATCGATCCAGTAGCCACACTCATGGTAGTTGGTATTTCCCGGACAAACATGGCGAAGTCGGCGGCCGGCTCTATACAACCGCAATGGCCGTGATGACTTTGGAAGTTTACTATCGCTTTTTGCCACTCTATGGTGAAGCCTCCTTGGTCGATGAAGAAGTCCCGCTGGAAGTTGAGCAACAGGCCAAGTTGGAGCTCAAAATCCGGGATGTAAACTAAAAACCAACTGACCCATGTCACAACCGTATCGCAGACGCACCAAATGATTAACACGCTTGTTTATGAAGACGATCTCGTTCGGCAATTATCGCCGATCACGACGGGGCGATTGGCTTATGCCGTCACCTGTGCAAGTTATCGCTTGATTGATTTCTTGTTGCCTTTCGCAGGACCGACCGTTGGCTTGGTACGACCGCACATGCTAGCGGTACAAGAGAACGATTTCGGTGAAGTCAAATCGCAACTGAACAACGAACTGCCTTGGACGTTGATCGTAAACGCTCGGCTAGTTCCATCGGCTGCGAGCTTGAAACAACTGGAAACATTAGTCGCGACCGCAGGATCTACAGCAGCGACCGAGACCGTTTGGTTAACGGCCGACCATACACTGGCCGCCGCAATCGTGCCAACTGAGTCGCTGGGCGTAGAGGCTCAACAGTGGTTGGCAATCGCGAATTCGATTGCTGACAAAGAAGGCGTAGTTCGACTTTCCAATGAAAAAAGCGCAGCCGAACAAGCAGAGTTGTTCTGCTATCCACACGATGTGATTTTGAAAAACCTATCCGTCTTCAAAGCCAATCTCGCTCATCGAATTCAAGTCGGTCACTATCAAGAACAATCCTTTGGAGTGTACTTCGGCAAAGACGTCACCGCTGCATCGCACGTTGTATTCGATTCCTCGCGCGGTCCGATCGTGATTGACGACGGCGCCAAGATTGGTCCGTTTAGTTTTTTAAGAGGTCCGATATATCTGGGCCCGAACGTAGAGATCAGCGAACACTCGTCGATCAAGGATGAGGTCTCTATCAGCCATCACTGCAAAATTGGTGGCGAAGTCGAAGGCGTCGTGATTGAACCGTACACCAATAAAAAGCACTACGGCTTTCTGGGCCATAGCTATTTGGGCAGTTGGATCAACTTAGGCGCCGGGACCAGCAACAGCGATTTGAAGAACACTTACGGCTTGATCAACATGACCTACGGTGATCGCAAAGTGTCGACAGGGTCCCAATTCGTTGGTTGCGTAATCGGTGACTATTCCAAAACCGCGATCAACACCAGCATTTTTACCGGCAAGACAATTGGCGTCGGCAGCATGGTTTACGGCGTGGCCACCACCAACGTACCGTCGTTCGTCAACTACGCTCGCTCGTTCGGGCAGTTAGGTGAGTTGCCAGCGGCGGTGGTCGCAACGACCCAGCAACGTATGTTTGTTCGGCGGGCTCGTGAGCAGCGACCCTGCGATATCCAACTGATCGAAGACATGTTTCGTCTGACGGCTCCCGAACGACCGGCCGATTTATCCGCCGATCCGATTGACCTATAGCGAAGTTCTTAGGCAGTTGCCGGGATATGTTGGCAAATTCGGACACTCAGCAGAGTTAGGTTGTTGGCGAATTTATCGGTATACGTAAGATAGAGAGTCGCTATACGCCGCTGAGCGTATTCGATGGCACCAGGACCTTTCTTATCAAGTCGAGGGTGAGATGATGATTGAACCTGCTTTTCCGAATTTGCCTAAAACAATTTTGATCGTTGATGATGACGATGTAATGCGCAATCGTCTGGAAAAGTCTTTTACTCGCCGCGGCCTATTAGTGACGGTCGCCGATTGCTTTGACGTGGCGGTTCAGGCTGCTGAATTGAAAAAGCCAGATCGAGCAGTATTGGATTTGAAGATGCCGGGCAAATCTGGCTTGGAGCTTTTGGGCGCCATTCGCGGTGTTTCTCCCAATACCAAGTGCGTGATTTTGACAGGTTATGGCAGCATCAACAACGCCGTGGAAGCGGTCAAGCTAGGAGCCGTGGGTTACGTAACCAAGCCGGCGGACGCGGATCAAGTATTGGCTGCCTTTGAAGACATGCCTCGTCCGACGCCCAAACCCGACCCCGACTTTCCGCCTCCTTCATTGGCCGAAGCTCAGTGGGAACACATCCAACGCGTGCTCGCCGACACCGGCGGAAACATTTCTGAAGCTGCACGGCGTTTGGACATTCCGCGACGTACTCTTCAACGCAAACTGAAAAAGAACGCGCCGTAGCATGACTTGTTTCGGAAGCTTAACGTACATGTGGCAGGTGGAGCCGGAGGTTAAATGCGACAATTCAGTTTGAAGTGGATGCTTCTGGCGGTCACCTTATTTGCAATTATTTTTGCGGTCGCTGCTACACTATGGGATGCGATTAGCGTTATGTTCGTTGCCGGAATATTAGCGCCTATTCTGATTTCCAGCTACATGGTGATCGTTTGCTTTCGAGATATGCTCTTCGGGAAGCCAGAGCGACCACTGGCCTCCTCGGCACGTGATCCATTAGAAATAACAAAGTACAAGCCCAAAGATAACGATTGATTGTAGTTTAACAAACCAATCGCATCGCCAAACGATTATTCCCTTGCTTGTGCATGCAGGTTGCCAACACAACCTGCAGTTACCGGGTTTGCTTGGACATTTCCCAATCATAGCTTCAACGATCACGACTGGTTCGTAATTTATTTGACACTTAAATCTGAGACTCACTGACAAGAGATTCATGACCGGCGGCGGATTTACAAAATCAAATTTGCATTGCTTCGGGTATTAACATAGCATCCTAAATATTCATTGATACTTCAGAAGCTGGGAAACTCCGATATGAGCCGGGCGAATCAAGCCTCAAGACGCGGATTTACGCTGGTAGAACTTTTAGTTGTCATTGCGATCATTGGCATTCTAATTGCCATGTTAATACCAGCGGTCCAAGCAGTTCGATCGGCGGCTCGAACGACGGTTTGTTCCAACAACCTGAAACAAATTGGTCTCGCCTCACTGAACTATGAAAGCACATTTCAGCGCTTCCCACCCGGTTACCTCGGCATTGACCCAAGCAACAAGATGCTGAGGATCAGAGATCGAGACAGTGGTAAGCAACAGTCCTCAAGCGCATTCGTTTTCTTATTGTCTCACATGGAGCAGGTAAATCTTGAAAGTTCGATTCCAGAGGCTTACGTTTCGGTAACAAAAATTGGAGATCCTGAGGACCCGAAGAATATGGAAACTTGTCCTTGGTGGGACGGAGACCTATTTGAACTTTCAAAAACTAAAGTGCCCTCTTTTGTTTGCCCTGAGTTAACTGAAGAACCAATGAATGTTGTTGCCCACATTCACTTTTATTTGGATGAAAACGGCATGATTACCAGAGAAGAAGAAGTAGAAAACGACGATGGCAGCATTACCATGGAAGAACGCGTTAACGCCGATGGAAGCCTGTTACCCAATAGAGACTTTGGATTGACTAGATATCGGCCTTGCGGCGGAGACACAAACCTTATTTCAGGCCGTCGTGGTATCTTTAGGAATCGCTCCCAAACAACATTTGCTCAAATAACTGATGGGTCCAGCAGCACCATCTTGTTCGGCGAAACGACTGGCGGACGCAATGAATACGCTTGGGCAACCGGTGGAATTATTAATTCTTTTGTTGGATTTGGAAATGGCAGCATCCAATGGGGAAGTGAGCATCCTGGTAACATTGTGAATTTTTGTTTTGCGGACGGTTCGGTTCACAGCTTAAATGAATCAACAGAACAGTCGGTTTTGGCCAATCTTTCTTCAATGGAAGATGGCCAGGTAATTGAGGATTTTTAAACAAATGATTTTTGTTTCAGATATCATTGGTAGTAACAGTTAGGCTTGGTCGAAATGCCAGACGACCGAATTCCGAAACCGGAAACGATCCTTTACAGCCGCGATGACTCTGAAATCGTCGAATAGTCCGGTCGTACGAATCGCGTGGCTCGCTGACAAGGGAATACATCACGCTGACAATGGATTTGAAAGAACAAATTTGCATTACTTCCGGTTTTAGTTTAGCATTTTATTAATTCATTGATCCTTTAGAACCTAGGCTATTTGGGAATTGATCTACACTTATTAGGAGATGCTAAAATGAGCTGGCCCAACAAAGGTCCAAGACGTGGTTTTACACTGGTAGAACTATTAGTTGTGATCGCGATCATCGGCATTCTAATTGCCATGTTATTGCCAGCGGTACAAGCCGTTCGCGCGGCAGCTCGTTCGACGGTTTGTTCCAACAACCTGAAACAAATTGGTCTCGCGTCACTGAATTATGAAAGTGCATTTCAGCACTTCCCTCCCGGCTACCTCGGTCCTGACCCAAACGATCCCACTCAGAATCTAGAGGATAACCCTTGCCAACAGTACACAGGCACCTTGGTTTTCTTGTTGGCTCAGATGGAGCAAGCAAATATCGAAGGCTTGGTTCCAGCCGAATATCTTTCAGTATCGACACTTGGTCAAGGACCTTCAGGATCTCAAAGTTGTGAGATACCCTCTTGGTGGAATGATGCAGGCCTATTTGAACTTGCACAGGCCAAAGTGCCGTCTTTTGTTTGTCCAGAAATGACTGAACAACCATCTCGTGCTATTGTTTCAGCTCATAGTTTTCTCGAGCCCCTAATGATTGTAAATACGGGAATCAGAATAGAAAATTTCAACTTTGGGTTGACTAGATATCGGCCTTGTGGCGGAGAGGTAAGTACTATTTCAGGCCGTCGTGGTATCTTGAGGAACCGTTCAAAAACAACGTTTGGCGAGATCTCTGATGGCACCAGCAACACCATTTTATTCGGTGAGGCGGGTAATCTAGAGGATAACGAATACGCATGGATGGCCGGCGGAACGATTGACTCTCTCTTTGGATTTGGAGATCATCCCTTAATGTGGGGAAGTGATCATCCAGGTGAAATTGTAAAGTTTTGTTTTGGTGACGGTTCGGTTCACAACTTTAACGAATCGGTAGAACTCCGGGTTTTGGCAACCTATTCTTCAATGGAAGACGGTCAAGTAAATGAACCCTTTTAAAAAATCTACCCTTGTCAAAAACTTGTTGCAGATGCCGTTTGCGGCAGCGGTTGTGCTCTCAATCGCATTGTTATCGGGTTGTGGCAGCAGCCAAGGCTTGGTCGAGATGCCAGATGACCCAATTCCGAAACCAGAAACGATTCCTGAATACAACTTAGAACCGACCACTGTTCACAACAGCGATAATGCTAAAATCGTCGAGTAGTTCGATCAACAAACGAAAGTTGATTTGATGCTTCAGTCAAACGTTAAAGCAATTCGTTGATCTGTTGCAATGTTTCTAGGCCAGGTTTTGCAATACTGATTGTCCCGTCAGAGCCCTTGGGTTCACGAGGATTGATCCGAATCAGCGTCGCGCTCTTCTGTTGCACCAATTTCGCAGACATGTTGCGAATCGATGGCACGGCAGTCCCCGCACCGATTTCGATGATCACGATTTCGCTTTT
>CAZKTR010000113.1:4552-9142 GCA_964555525.1 uncultured Pirellulaceae bacterium | reverse complement strand
AAGCAATCAAGATAACGTTTGCCTTCCTCGGGATTGGTAGAGTATAGCATAGCGGCGTGTCCAATGTGATGCTGCAAGAAATCTCCTTCATGCAACTCCTTACCTTGCCCCAGATTATGTACGACCGCTCGCAACCGGCGCCGCAGCACTCGTGGCACACGCGGGGGTTGCGTTCCGTTGACGATCAAACCCGTCACTTTCTGACGGCCACCACTTCGCATCACGCGAGTTTTTTCTTCATTGATCACAAAACCTTCGGCTTCGACGACAAAGTGAATGTCATGGAAAAACTTCTTCAAACCATAAAACTCAGATGCCTTTGCTTTGGTGATACTAAACGTCAGGTCGTCAGCGTAGCGGCTATAGCGCCAACCCAACTTACTTGTCAGCCCCGTCATCCGGCGGTCTAGCCTCAAACAAATTGCATTCGTAATCGCGGGGCTCGTCGGCGCCCCCTGCGGCAAACACCGAGGGGACAAAGCGACGAGGTACTTTTGGCCTCTCAAAATAACCTCTTCCCGCGGCGATTCGCTGCACAACAACGCCAGCAGCGTCGCGATTTGTTCTCGATAACCAGCATGCCGAAACAGCCCCTTAATCCGGCGAAAAGTGATCGTTGGAAAGAAGTCTTGCAAATCCATTTTAACGATCAAACGTGAATTCGTATGAACCGCAGCATTGGTCACGATCGAACGCCCTGGAACAAATCCATGAGCCGCTTCATGAACCAATAGCCGCTCAAGAATGTTGTACAGGATCCAATGCTGAATCTCTTTTAACTGAGCCGTCGGCGCCCAGATCTCGCGTTCCTTGCCGTTGCGTTTAGGGATCGTGAAACGCTGATAGTGAATCATCTTAGCTGCGTCGCGGTGATAGCAAAACCAACGCAGCTGAGCGACACTGATTTTCAACGCTTCAGCCAAATCGGCAGGCGTGCTAAGCGGTGGCAACCCGTTCTCGGCCGCTCGCTCTTCTGCATTATCAATATCCCACTTGTCCCAGTCGTCGGCATCGTTCCAAAAAATGCCTTCGCCCACGTGCACAATGTGATGTTGCTTGTACGCCTTCCACGCCTCAGCACCCAGTTTTCGCTTTTGTTCGGCCTCTTGCTTGAGTTCCTTTTTGTATTTGTCCAATTCGGACTTCGACATATTCGCCGCATCACGCCGTTCGACAACGTACCCCAACTCCGTCATCTGCTGTTGCACATAAGCATTAACAGATCCGGCACGTCCAATTTGGCGCCATAAAATTTCTAGTTCAGTTTCTTTGACCATGATGTCTACTATTTAATTCGTTGATTCTTCAATGATTCAGGAACTCTCGCTAACAATGTCATGCTGCCGACCTATCCCGAAGCATCCAGATAACCTTTTTCGTTCAAGGCCTCGACTCGCCGGAAATACTCTTCACGAGCGTTAGCGGGCGTCGAAAATTGAAGCTGTTGGCGTCGCATCGGTTGACCTACCGTTCCCCAATTCACTTGCAAACGTCGTTGGTTCAAAGAAAGCTGCACTCGCGACTCCTCGTTGCCCGATCGTTTACTAAAGGTCTTGGTTTGAACCGTCACGGTGTCCTGCTTTTGGCCTGCTTTGCGATCCTGTTGCAGTTGGCCGTACGCCAACCGCAAAGCAATTAAGTGCACACACGGTCCGCCAGTCATTCCGCTTTTACGAAACTGAGTACAAGTGCATTCAGCGCGGCTGACAAAACCTTCTTCGCTGAGCAACAACTGTGGGCGATAGTCACGTTTGTCTTCGGCAACCACCACCTTTCCAGTCAGCTCGACGCCCAAACCAAACACTTGATTCTCCTGCGTCACAGCCACGGCTTTCTGTCGCCCCACCAAATCGTAAGCGGTTCGCTCTGCCGCGTTGCGGAACTCCAGCCGATCCAAATCCAACGGCTCAGCGGTTAACGGCCTGATACCGTAGCGTTGTTCCAGAATGTCGTACATCAACTGGCCTTGTTGGCAGCCGGCTTGCAGCGCCGCAGTTAACGCTTCGTCTTTGAGCTTGGTCGCTTTCTCCAACCCTGCACGGTCGTCGGTTTGAACCTTTGCCAAATGCTTGATGACTTTCTTGACGTCTTTATCATTGTCTTGATTTCGCGGCAGGATCAAATCAAAGTCAATCGACTGCGACCAATTCGCGGCCGTGAAGCCAGTCAAGCCCAGCGTCAATTGAATCGGACCTGCCTTTAAAGTCCAGAAACTTGGCAATCCACTGCCCATCACATTGACAGTCACCTCTTCCACGTACGGTAGCAATTGACGCAACAGCATCAAACGACGACGGCCCCAAACTCGAACCACGCGCGGCTCCTGCCCAGCGTAAGGCTCACTGGTCGCTGGCAACACCGTCTCCCATGGCTCCAACACTAACCGCGGAACCTGTCCCGGCACCAACTCGATCCGCAACCCACGCCGTTTGCGGCGTTCATCGGCTCGCATTCGCAAATGTCGCAACAAGTTGTACAGGTCCATCGGTGCTAGTTTGAATTGCTCAGTCGGCAACATCGCAGCCGACTGCACTTGCAGAAAGCCTCGCAACCACGAGTGCGGAATTTTGATTTGCTTTTCCAGAACTTCGGGGACCGATTTGGTTTTAATCTCCACCGCTTGCTGATCAATCCGCAGTCGCGTTTTTCGATACGAACGAAACCGCATGACGTTGTTGAACAGATGCTCGCTGAAGTCAATGTTCGTCGTCCCGCATACGGGTTTGCCCTTGAGCTTAAGCGCATCCAAGTCGACAGACAACCGAGCGTAAGAGCCTTCGTCGCGACTGAAGACCTCCATGTGCAATTTGTCGGGATGCACGGTGATCACGGGATCCAGAATAAAAAACGCTAACGGATCGTTTTCTGCCAACCAATCAAAGTAAGCATGCTGAGCCTCCCAGACATTCAGGTTGGCCGACTGACTTTTCATCCGACGATAAGCATTGTAAACCGTGCGGTCTTTGGGCTTGTACCGAAAGTCGCTGCCGACGATCGCATACAAAGCCGCCAATGCCGAACGCCAACGCAACGGATCTTTGATCTCTCCGTCTAACTGAACCGGATCGCGTTTCAGATTGCCAAACAACGACAACTGAGACTGATCGTCGTCGGTCATCATCCGACTGGCACCCGCGTACGCCAACGGAATTTCCGCATGCGTGTCTGCCAGGGCAGGGGAGTCCGCTGGGGCAGGGGAGTCCGATGGTGTTTTAGTTGTTTCGGTATTCATATCTGTTCCACTAATTTTTAAGCGGGTTGTTTGTCTTGAGTTCGCACTGTCACTAAGCAAAAGACACTAGGGTTTCGCGTGGCCGGTCATCCGTTTCCAACGCCGCAACCCTCGCCACGCCGCCTTTCGAATCTCTTCGTCTACTTTTTCATCCTTGCCAATCTTCACCAACTGCTTCTCTGAATCCGCCGCATCAATGCAAGCCAAACCTTCGATCGCTCCAAATCGCAAACTATCGGCCAGCTTTGACTCACTCGCAACTTCTCCCAACAGCTTTGTGTTCTGTTCTTTGATCAACAACGGCAACACAACCGACTGCCGACTCTTGTCTTTCACCGCATCGTTCACAACACCACTGGCGTCGACGCCTTGGATCTCCGTCAACTCAAGGAACGTCCGACGTTCAATCAAAGCAGCCTCCAGCAGTGAACTGGCGAGCTTCGCATCTTCGCGAGCAATTTGTTTAAGCAGCTCGCGTTGGAATTCGACTCCCGGAACGTCAACAAGCTTTTTCAACTTCGTCAAATCCGCTTTGGCCAATTTCACGTTCGGCAACAGCTTGAGCGTTTCCAGTCGCAGGCTTGCAAATTCAGATCGTTCACAATTGGCTTCTAACACTTTGATCAAAGTCGGCTTGGATCCACACGCCGCGGCGGCTTGCACCAAATCCAACAACACAGAATTTGTTTTCTCCTGCAAGGCATCGTCGCGCTGATCCCCGGCGATTTGCCATTTCTCCAACCAATGGTCAACCGCCTTGTCGATCGGCTTGCCGTGGCCTGCGTCTTGCGACTGTCCCAATATCCGAGCCGAAACTCGCACGGGGACCGGCCTTTCGGAACTCAAATGGGACAAAGCGATTTTGATGGGTAGAGGCTTTTTCTCCAGCACCGTTTGAGCCAGTTTATCCAGACGCGGAGCCCCCAATTCATCGGGCCGATGGTAAGCAGTTGGCGTGAACTCATTAAAGATTCGAAACAACTGTTCAACGGTCGCGTTTTCTTGAAGTCGTTGAACCACTTCATCAGACAACACCCACCAACTGTTGTAATGAATCGCACGCACAACGTCCGGTTCGATGGAATCGTTCCCAAACAGCTTCCGCGCGACCAAGTAAAGTTGATCTTCGTTGGCAACTTCAAACAGCTTCAAAACTAGGTCACGCGTTGCGGGGGTGTCGTTGAACTCCAATTGTTCCAACGCTACCGAATTCAAAGGAGTGTAACTGTCCGGTATACACATCTCGCGAATGCGTTCCCATGCTTCCGGCGAATCAAAATGCCGCAAACCAACTACCGCACGATTGGCCAGCTGTTGATTCTCCGACTGCGAGTACCGCAGCAACATCGCCAAAATGG
>CAZKTR010000113.1:0-4452 GCA_964555525.1 uncultured Pirellulaceae bacterium | reverse complement strand
TTGATTGGTTGCATGGCTGCCGTCCTCGATCAAATCCAGTAACGCTTGAGCCGTTTCTTTTTGTTTTCCTTGGCTCTCGGCCCACCTCACCAAAGCATTGGCCTGTCGAGTAAACTCGCGTGGGTCTTGCTTTTGCTTCAGCAGGTTCAACAACATTTCAAATGCTTTTGGGTGCTGTTTATCGGCCAGCTTCATCGGCGCTGCTTTACGAACATTGTCGTAACGAGAATCAACCGCGGCCAACAACAACTTTTCCGCTTTAGGATTATCATCCGAAACATTCGCCAACCAAGCCAAAGCCGTCGTCCGCAGGTTGTTACGCGGCGACTCCAAAGCAGCCGTCGCCGCGGTGATCACATCGAATTGCTCCAGCAAAATTTTCGCCGCGTCGTGAGCCATCCGACCATCACGTTGAGTCACCACGGCAACCAACGCTTTCTTGGCCGCTGCCGACGCGCCCGACTCCACTAACAAATTCATACCGATCACGGCCAGATCATTGACGCCTGATTCGATCGCCACCGTGGCTCGCTGAGTGTCATCCATCTTAAGCGTCTTCAGCGACTCAAACGCCAATTCGCGAATCTCTTTATTGGGATCACGAAGCACCTGAACCAGAACCGGCATCACAGCTGTCCGCAAAGCCTCATCGCCGTCGGCCAAAGCAACCAGTCGCCGCAACGCCGCAAGACGAACCGCCAATGTACTACTACCGAGTGAGTCAACAATCGTTTGTTTATATCCAGTACCGCGTTGACGCACCAAACCAACTTGGACGCCGAAGGCCAACTCATTGAACTGAATCGATTTGGAATCTGGCTTGGGTAGTTTTTTCTCTTTACGAGATTCCTTGATCTCTGCTAGTGGTTGAGCAAACCTTGTCAACAACCGCTGTGATTCGCGGTTCCAACCATGCTGTTTTGATTCCACTAACGTCTCAAAGACCGAAAAGACATGGCTCTTTACAAAGGACGAACCGAACACCAACAAACTTGCAATGTCTTCAATCTCTTCAGCCGAAATTTCCCATGGCTTTTGATCGCCGCGTTTGTTTACCACATCGACAATCAAAGCTTGCAGTTGCTTTGGATCTTCAAAAGCCAAAATCGCGTCCGCGGCCAACAATCGTACCCGTGGCGACCGAGCCGACAAACAAGCCAAGATCCGTTCTGGGGTTCCATCATGATTTAACCAGTCACGCATCAACAAAGTCAACAGCCCACCATTGGAAATCCACAACTCGCCGTGGTCCAAAGTCATGAACGCGAATTGATTCTCCGCCGCCCCTTCATAGCACAACGCGGCGGTAACTTTGTGAACTGGAGTCAGCGGGCAGTCCGCAGCAAACACGACCGGCATCGCCACACGATCTTGCAGCCGAGCCAGCGCGGCGGCCACGTAAGCCTGAACGTGCGGGTCGGAGTCCTGAAGTCGCTCAGTCAAACGCGGAATATCTTCTTCCGAAGCCACCGACATCAAACCGACCGCCGCCCCACGACGCAGTCGTTCTTCGTCGTTTTCCAAAAACGAAAACAAAACTTCAGATCCCCGCGGATCACCAAGTTCGCCCAACAACTTCAACGCCGTTTCGGCTTGGGTAAGCCAAAGCTCCTTTTCTTCGGAATTCTTGGGTTCCTCGCGATTCGCCATCTCGACCAAAACATCGTACGCTCGGTTGTCACCTTGATGAGCAAAATAGCTCGCCGCGGCCACGCGTACATCATCGAACTCCGAATCAATCGCGGCTTCCAAATCCTGTGTCGTCTGTTTACTCGGCGATTTAGTCAACGCTTCAATCGCGGCCGCTCGGATTTCGGGATTGTCATCGCTCAGTGCCGTGCCGATCGCTGCTTGGGCGTCCGTGGTCCCCCAAGACTTCAGCCGACCAATCGCAGACGTCCTGACGTCCGCGTGGCGACTCAACAAACCTTTTTTAAGGATCGGCAAATCGCGGTGTTTCTTTTTCTGACTGGCATGGTCAAACGCCCGCAAACTCAATCCACTATCTGGATCGTCAGTCAATTCTAAAATCAACTCCGCCGCCCAAGCCTCTTTCTCGGACCCGATGGCGTCGTCGAGTACCAAGGAACGGATTTTCGGCGACACGCTTTGCAAACAGAACCGCAACGAGTCGACTTCTTTGCCGTACAGCTTTGAATTCGTGATCCCTTTAAAAGCTTCTTGAGCTACCGTAAATTCCTGATCGTTCAAAGCTCGCAACAACAGCTCAACCACCGACTCCGTTGACGCGTTCTTTTTAGATTTACGAGCGTACTTTAACAGCGTTGTTAATGCTTGCAGGCGTACGTTATCAAATGCCGATTTGATTCCAGCATCTGCCGCAAACAACGGATCGTCATCACAAATTTTCTCGATCGCCGAATAAGCCGCATCGCGGACCACGACTTCTTCGTCGTCCAACATCGCGACCAATCGCTGCAACGATCGCGGTTCGGCCAATTTCTCCAATGCGATCGCCACTGCGACTCGATTGTCTTTGTCTTTTTCACGACTAAGCTGCAGCAACATACCCAAAGCTCGAGCGTCCCCCAGTTTGGCCAGCCAAGTCGCTCCCGACAGACAAGTATCCGTCGCCCCGCAAGCCATCGCGGTTAACAACGGAGCAAGATCTTCATCGCTCAGCTTGCCCTTCGGCTCCTTAGCCTTTGTTGCTTTTGGTACTTTGGCTTTCGAGTCGGAAGTCGCCGGCACGTAGCTTTCCAGCTCAAACATTTGCTGGTGATACTGAGGATCTTCGGCTCGAAGCGTGGCACTCAACTTTTTGCTCGTCGCCACCAAAATCTGAAACGCGGTGTAACGCACGTCAACGTCTTCGTCTTCCAGACAACGCCGAACCACCGCTTGGACTTGAGCAAGCCCCAACATGTCTCGTTGTAAGAACCGAATCAACGCTAACTTCCGTACGTCCGGCTTGCTGGCTTGAGTGCCTTGGATATCGGCCAGCGGCGAGTCCTTGGCAAAGGCGCTTTCCAATGCCAACAGAGCGGACTGGCGCACTCCCGGCGGTTCGAACTCCAACGCGTACAAAAGTTCGTTACGAGCCAGTTCATCTTTAGTGGCCAACGATTCCAGCAATTGGACCGAAAGTTTTCCGAGGTCTTCTTTGCCCAGCCGAATCGCCATCCGAATCGGTTCCAAATCCCCGGTCTCGTAGCGTTGCAACAAACCACCAAAGGCCTTCACGCGAACGGGACCGTCTTCGTGTTTAAGCAGATTCTCCAACGCAACTTTGGATCTAGGATGCTCCGTGCCAAGGATCAACTCAACCGCTCGAAAACGAATCTTGTGGTCGCCATGTTTCGCAGCGACTTCCTCCAGCATTCCGACTGATTTTTGATCGTCAAAGTCAGCCAACTGATTGAGCGCTTCGCCAGCTTGAGCAGGAGTTCCCGAAGCTAGTTTCGCCTTGACCGCTTGATAGCCGTCTTCATATACAGTCGCCACATCCAGAAAGCGACCATTAACGTCCAACTTGACAACCGCCAGCGTACTCCCAGCTGCCAGCACGAGCGATGGTCGTTGATGAACCGACACGACAGCCATGGCAACCGTGTCGCGTTTAAACTTTTCAAAAGTGGCCGGCCGTGCCGATCCAACTCGAGCCCATGATTTACAAGTCTTGTCGCTGCTGCATGAAATAAAACGGTCTTCGTTCGCCCAAACCAATTGCTGAATTGCGTCGTCATGTTTTGCTGACCGACCGCGATCTTCGGCTTCCAATTCACCGCGAGCATGGGTCAGCAGCAACGTCCCGTCGGCCGCAGCCGAGAAAAACCGCAACTCTTCGGATTCAAACAACAACGAAGTAACCGCGTTCTTATGGAGTTCGCCAGTGGCCGAGTGTTGATACGGGTCGGACTTCGCCTTGGCAGATTTTTTGGTTGCTTCGTCATCTTCGGTCTCGCAAGTGTAGACCGAAACCTTTCCCGAACGAAAACCGATCGCCAGCCATTGGCCAGTAGGATTAGTGGCAAGCGCCGTCAGGGCCTCCTCACCCAGTTCGATCGTTTGTTCAAATTTACCTTTGGCATTTAAAACAAACAGTTGATTGGAAACCCCAACACCGATCCGATCGCCGGACAACGCCACTAAACAAGTCGCCGGCGAGGGCAGTTCGCAAACTGACTTCGGCTTGGCACTCGAATCCGGCTTACCTTGGTCATTCATCGGAACGACGTAAAGCTGACTGTCCGACCCCGCAACCCAAAGCTTATCCGCCACAACCAACAACGCCGTCCCATAGCAGTCTAGCGCGACTTGGTCGGTGGTCGTTTTTTCCAGATCCAGCACGACCACAGAAGTTGGCCGTCGTTCTTGGTGTTCGGTAACAAACGCAACCGAATTCCCCAAAGAAACCAGATTCGTGATCTTGCCGAGATGGTCGATGTATTTTGTTTGAGACATTGGCTTTTCAGACGTTGACTATTTGTG
>CAZKTR010000112.1:0-9177 GCA_964555525.1 uncultured Pirellulaceae bacterium | reverse complement strand
AGCCGGAACAATTCGTTCAAAAACTCTTTCAAAAACGTAGCCGAAACCCAGTTTTTTTATTTCACTAACAATACCCATCTATTGCAAACCTTCTGCCTTCTTGAGTTCGCCCACTGTGAAAACGGTCTCCTTTAAGCAACCGGAGCCAAGCTCTCCTTAGTGCAGAAAAGCTTTTTGAGCAATGGCAAGGCTTCTTCAGGGTTAGAATCCAACTCGTGCATCAGCAGGATTTCTGCTGAAATTCCGAAGTCGAAGCCGTGAGTGTCGTAAAACTTCCTGATCTTTTCTTCCTGCATCTGCCGCATGGCGCCTTGGCTGGAAATCTTTGGAGCTCGCCAACCGTGTTCATAGTACGCAGCGATCAGGTGATCGAGATATACCTTGATCGACTCTTCTTTGTTGAGCGTTGGGATCAGACTTCGTTCAGGCTGGTAGTCGTGCTGCCATGTCGGTTCTTCGCCAAGAATTTCTTCGGCCATCGCCTCCGCCAAAACAGGGCTCTTGTGAAAGCCGTCCCGGTAAGTTCCCGAAAGAATATACAGGCCGTCGATGGAGGTCTCTCCGACTAGCGGGAAGCCATCAGCAGAAACAGGCCGGTTGCCTGTACGTGTTTGCAGTAAATTGGAGCGATATAGAGCAGGGTTGATCTGCTCAATTCCACACTCCAACAAGAAGTGTACGATGCCTGTCATCGGCAGTGTCTGCGGTCGCAAGTACACATCATTGGAAGCACCTAAATACAGTGAACCATCGTTTTGAGGCACAACATGCAAACCACAAGCCCCAGCTCGGTTGGGAGTGCGAACAACTTTACGGATCGGACTGTTAGGAACCTGCTCAATGTTTGCCGAAAAACCAACACCTGGGAACAGATGTGGAATTCGATCCGCAAGATCTGGGTGCGCGTCCAATAGGTCTTGTGTGAATGCGCCTGCTGCCAATAGACATTTTGATGATTGAACCGTCTCAGAACTTTCCAGATCTACCACAAACCCTGCGCCATCTTGGTAGAAGCCAAGGGCCTTTTGTTCAACAAATTGAACCCCACGTTGTTCCAGAAGCGACCGAACCACAGACATGAATCGTCTTGAATCCAAGGACCCTTCATTTGGAATGACGATAGATTGTAACGGACGCAGATTTTCATTGGGGTTAAAGCCCTCAATGTCTCTCGGGTCGATTTCCTCGTACGGTTCGTCAAAACGCTTAAGCGCTGATAGAAGCTCTCTAAAACTGTCACTCTCAATTTGCCCAGAGCAAGGGTTCAACACGACGAACGTGCCCTGATTAATTTCTTGCTGTTGTGTCTGGGGGACCAAGGAGTTGAGATTTTTGATGACACTTGGCCAGCGCTGATGCGCATCGTAGGCCATCAGAAATCTCTTTTCCGCCTGATCATTGAAAAAGGTTTGATCTGTAATCTCTCCGAAGCATCCGAGCATCGCCCCAGAAGCTTGGCTGGCCCCACCTTTTCGGTCTGAGGGGCCAATCACTGCGATCTTTAAATTTGGATCTTTATTAGTTAACTCAAACGCGGTCATCAGACCAAGAATGCCGTTTCCGACAATTGACAAATCGACAGTGGACAAAGCAAATTCTCCAAAAAAGAGGGGAAAGAAAGACGGGGAAGAAAGTCAGAGAAGAAAAATGGGTAACACTTAGATGGTAGGATTAATAAGCAGATTGCTCAAAGTTCATTATCTTGTCAAGTATTAATAAATTTCGTTTCTTTTAAATGTAAAAACTGGTGAATCGCCAACCGTCATTCTCCACATTAAGCGAAAACAAGGGCGCTATTGTCTAAGGATTTGACGCAGCAACGAAACTCTTTAGAACCTTTCAAGGGCATCTAATAAGCAAGGTGCGCTGGCCGTTGCTTCCTACGGCAGCTACGAACCGGTGCATGGCAACCTCATTCCAAACTAACAACGGGTATCCATGCGGGAATTGAGATAGGTTTTCATTATTTCTACGACAAGACCAATATGGTTTCTGTCTAAAAAGTCGTGGTGCCGCAGTGGGACAACTTCGACCTGAATGTTGCCGGTGATGACTTGTTTCCAGCCCAGATCAAGCTCGAAAGGGCCTTCAAATGGATCGTAGCTGCTACGTATCAGCACAGCGTTCAACGGATAACGGCGTGGCTGAAAATCGACCATCGTTTCCAGATGCGTTTGCATTCGAGCTGACTCTTCAGCCGTTAGTTCACTCAAGCCCGCTCGCATAAAAAGATTTTCCACATAAACACCAGGGTCTTTGGTCGAAGGCCAAATTCTAGTCCACAAGCGTCGCACCGCAGGCTTGCCACGATTAACCAGATTCCGGAAAAAGTGTTTGTCCTCAAACAACTCCTTAACCCGATCGATCGTTGTGCGACCAAGGCGCCATAGACGGCGGGGACTGCTGAACGGTGACGCGATGTTGATACCGGATGGGACCACGTCGAGCATGATCATCGGATCAATCTTTTCTCCCTGTTCGTAAAGCGCTTCGGCGATCGCCAAGCAAACGGTACCACCAGCCGAAAATCCAGCTAGACGATAGGGCCCTTTAGGTTGAATCTCCCGTATGCGTTCGATGTAAAATTCAGCGGCGTCGCGTAAGTTGTCATGCATCTCCTCGCCATCCCGAAGCCCCCGCATCTGCAAGCCATACATCGGTACGACGCCTTTGAGCAAGTCGGACAAGTGGTAGTAATCCGTGACCTGACCGCTTACTGTCGGTGCAAAGAACAGCGGTCGAACATTTGTCGGTTCTTCGGCAAGGGTCAACAATGGAGCTTTGAAATCAGTCGTGTCGTTGCTTCTAATCAGTTTCGCAAGTGCTTCGACCGTGGAATCATTGAAGAATTTTTGAGGGTTACACTGTACTTGAAGTTCGCGTTCAATTTCAACAAACAAACGAACTGCTAAAAGTGAATCACCACCGACCTTGAAAAAATCGGCACGAGGGTCTGAAATCGGTTCCTTCAGCATTTCCGACCAGATGCCCAACAGTTTCCTGTGCAGTGGATCGTTGACCTCTGTGAGGTCTTGAGTGGCGGAGTCTTGCGTTGACAATTCGGTAATCAGCGCCTGCCGGTCGACTTTACCAGCCGGAGTTTTCGGCAGTGCAGGCAGGACTTCAATCCGTCGCGGCACCATGTACGCCGGTAGTGCATCGCCTACAAATTCTTGCAGCTCATTTTCATCAACTCGCTCCTGGCCAGACGATTGAACAAATGCTACCAGTCGAGTGGATCCTCCAAGACTCACAGGAACCACGACCGCTTCTTCTACCTCTTGGTGACTTCGCAGGCGAGTCTCGATTTCGCCGAGCTCCACGCGAAAGCCTTGGACTTTCACTTGGTTGTCAATGCGATCGATGTAAACAAGGTTTCCCTTGGCAGTGTGTCGTACCACATCACCGGTAGCGTACAGACGCGAGTTGGGGCGAAATGGATGAGCAATAAATCGCTCAGCGGTCAAGGATTCTCGGTACAAGTAACCTCGCGCCAAACCGGCACCGCCAACGTACAACTGGCCTGCCACTCCCGGAGGCACGGGAACTAGATTTTCATCCAAAACAAAACACGATGTACCACCCAACGGCCGACCGATCGGAAGCATGGTTGAATCGTGATCCCCTTCAGCATCGACATAAGCGGTACACGCGACGGTGGCTTCGGTTGGGCCGTAGCTGTTGATAAAACAAACTTGATCATCAACCAACTCACGGAAGTTGGCATGCAGTCCCGGGTCAAGACGTTCGCCACCAACAACGACGACTCGTATCGACTCCGGCCAAGGCAATTGTGAATGTACCAGTTGATGCCAGAACGCCGTGGTGATCGAAGTAATCGTCTGTTTGGTTTTCCCCACAGCTTCAAAAAAGGCTCTCGCACTAGTGATCATATCGTCCGAGCGCAACCACAAACTGGCACCCTCGGCCAGTGACGCAAAAATGTCCTCCATCGAGGTATCAAAAGCGAGGGACGTAAATTGAAGCCATCGGTCTTTCGGAGAAACATCGTATAGCGCTGCGGTCTCTACAACGTGGTTGATCAGTGACCGGTGTTCAATACAAACCCCTTTGGGTTTGCCCGTAGAACCCGACGTGTAAATAACGTAAGCCAAACCATCGGCTGGTGTTGGATCAGACGGCAACTCCCCGAGTGAACTTTTGAAACGGGCATCCAGCTCTTGATCAACTCGCAACTTTTGCACATCGGTATCAAGATCTTCATCGCCGCCCACCAGGACAAGCCGTACGCGCGCGTCTTGGAGCATATAGATCCGCCGATCAGCAGGACTGTTTACCTCCAACGGCAGAAAGGCAGCACCTGCGGCGTGCGTGGCCAGCATGCTGACGATCGCTTCAATGCTACGCTCAACATGAATGGCAACGATGTCCCCCTGGCGAACACCGTAGCCGTGAAGCGTCTGGGCAAGCTGCCTGACACGCTGCCCCAGTTCACCATAGGTCACGCTCGAACCATGAAAATCACTAATCGCCAGATCGTCTGGGCGCGAATCGCATTGGCCCATGATGCGCGTTAAGGCACTTGGACGCGACGGCACCTGCTCACGTGCGCACTGCTGATCGACCAATCGCTCCCACATGCTCGGCGATAAGACGTCTAGTTCACTTAATGGTTGGCTCAAGTCTTTTGCCAGCCCAACCAGAATATGACAGAAATCGTCCAGTAACTGATTACCCGCTTGTTGGTCATACAGACCAGTGTCGTAGCTAAGAGAAACCGAAAGCGAAATTCCGTCATCCTGAATCATCAAGCTCAACGGGCAGCCCCACTGCGAGTTTGAGCTTAAGAGCTCCGAAGTAAATCGGTCGCGATCGTAGATGACATCCGTTTGGAACAAGTCCGTCTGCGGTGACTGATCTTCTCGCATTGCAGTCACGTACGCTTGGACCATCGCTGATTGCCGAACGTTCAAAGCCCGCAGCGAGTCGCGGACTGTTTGATCAGGATCAACTTGAACCAAGACTGGCACCCTGCACAACCCGCTAACGTTGCTCAAGTCGCTGAATGCTTCGTCACGTGCGGATGAGCTTCCACCAAAACCTACGTCACCTTTAGCTCCATACCGCCCCAACACAACCGCCCAAGCCAACTGGGCCAGCGTCTCTTCATTGACTTCGGCATCCAGCACGCCGCTTCGAACTTGTGCATAACTTGCATCGTTTATTGTTTGTTGCACAACCGAAATTTCATACGAGCGCTGGAGCCCTTTGAAATTCAACGGCAGCGGCGTAGGCGAGTCGATACCATCGAGCAATTGCTGAAACGTCTTGCAGGTACTTGATGGCTTGAGCCTTTTCTTATTAGAAGAAAAGCTTATTTGCATTATCGTTACTACTAGGGAACATCGAAAAGCTAGACAGTGAGACAACCTCTCAACTGCATCTACAATCATACTCAGAATCGATTTTACGTGTAGAAAAATGCCTTAAGACCAACCCGAATCAGCAAAAACAAATATCTTTGCTCGATTCGATAAACTAAAATTCTGTGTGAAAAGGAGCTATCCGGCATTCCGCCAGCAAAACCAGTCGGCCCGTTTGAATAGAAGAGACACATTGGCACAAACCGTCCATCTGTTTTAATGCCCGTGACGATATCTCGGGCCTGCTGGCCGACGGGAACAGAATTTGAGTTCAAACTTTATGACTTAGGCAACACGCGCGGCACCGACTTCTTTGCATCCACATCGACACTAACGGTAACGTTCGTCGAACCTGCCGCAGTCCCTGAACCTTCCGAGACTGTACTATTTGCAGTGGTCGGTTTTATAAGTTTGCTGCAGCTACGCAGACAAGGTGTGCGTCAAGCATAGTAAAGCCGATTGCCGGCTCCGTAGCCAATACACGCACTACGTTTGTTCGGGTTGCTGTTCTGTTGTAGCGGAGGCGTCGTCACTGCGCCGAAACGGGTAGGCTAGCTGTCCGATGTAATTGTATGGGACCGGGTCATCCACGCCATACTTTTCCGGGTTCTCCGATTCTTTCATAATCGCAGTACCAAACAAAATATCCCAGATGGGGAATTGAGCGGAGAAGTTCTTGTCCCATGCTTCTTGAGTGTTGCCATGGTGCCAATGATGAAAGGTCGGTGTTACGTAGAGCCAGCGAAGTGGTCCCCACGAGACGTTGACGTTCGAGTGCTTCAATAGAGAGTGCCAGGCGAACTGTAAACTGTGGATCGCCAACGCCGCAGGGTGAATGCTAAACAAAAGAGCCACAATCACAAACCCGGAGTTTGTCAGCCCAGTGTCGATCGGATGGGTGCGGTGGGCAGCCACCCAGTCCATGTCCTCAATGGAGTGATGGATCGCATGGAAACGCCACAAGAAGGGAACCATATGAAACGCTCGGTGAGCCCAGTAGTAGTAAAGATCGCCACAAATGATCAGCACAATGACTTGCAACCAAATCGGCAACGAGCGAACAAATTCTTTGACCACACTGGGCACGAATCCTTGTAACATCACAACGGCAAACAGTATGAATACGATGGCGATCATCGTTGTCAACAGCCCACCTACCAACGTATAAATCAAGTCCATGAACAGATACTTGCGCAATTGCTTTTGTTCTTTGTGGCGTGGAAAGAGGTTCTCCAACGGAATAAAGATAAGCGCCGCTGCGCACACAAACCAGATGTTGCTAATATGTCTTGTGAAAATTTCAATCATTGTGCTTTTGCCGCTTTAAGTGGTCCGGGATTTGCTTGGAGTCCCGGCCTGTCTTTAAGTTTTAGGAATGGTTTTTCAACCAGAAAGTGCAAGGCCACTGCACCAAGAATGGAAATCAATAGGTAGACAGACCAAAAGGCCCATCCGCCAAGATCTTTCGTTAACACGAACGCTAAAGGAATAAGCGGGAAGTGAACCAAATAAAGTGCGTAACTGAGTCGCGCGATCACTCGTGCGGTCGGCTCTAAAGGAAGCGGGGAATTATTGAGGCCAAGACAGCAATACAGCATCAAACCGAAGAAAATCGACAGGAGCAAAGGCTGCAAGGTGGCGTCAAAAAGATTGATCGAAGCCAAGAACTCGTGCGAACCCGCCCAAAGCACCAATCCAACCAGCTGCAACAAGAGGACGGGCTTTGCGATCCTCACGGGAAGTAACCAATTCTTTCGTTCCCCAAGGGCAACCATGATTCCAACTAGGAAACCTTCTAGGGACATGTGAAATGGGCTTCGCAGTTGAGTGAAAAATTCTTGGTAATTGATTGTCGATTCCTGAAAAGCAAAGACAGCAGATCGTGCGATTGGTGAAAGTGACATGACCGCCAGACAAGCGGCGAACTGCCAGCGAACCGACTTGATCTTCAGAAGTGCAAGGATCAGTAGCGGTACGAGGATGTAGAATTTTTCTTCGACGCCAAGCGACCAAAACACGACGTTGATGTCAGCCCCGAAGTAGTCCTGTAAAAACAGGCCGTGATAAAAAACCCTCTGCTCAAGTCCTTCGGGTGATACCTGAAAGAATGGAAAAAAACCAACCACGCACAATAGCAAGACCACATAATATGCCGGTACGATTCTCAGAATGCGTGCTTCGAAATATCGCCAACTGAACAGTTGTTGGCCTTTTCCAAGTCGCTTAAAAAGAGATTTGGCGATAAGGTAGCCTGACAAAACAAAGAACAGGTCGACCCCGATCCAACCGTTGCCAAATACGTTTTGCACAAAGCTCCCAGAAGCAAAACCCGCTCCATCAATGCGACTGCCGTGGCGAAAGAGAACTAACACAATTGCCAATGCTCTCAGCGCATCAAGCCACGAATTATGCCCCGCAATTGGTGGAAAGGAGAAATAGCTCTGAGACGAACCCCGCATTGCCGTCGCTTTCTGTCATTAAAGATGCCAGAGGTCCCGAGCGAGTTACGACACAGTGCCCGTTTGTTTTGCTACAAATGGTTGTGGAGCAGCCGATAGAACCTTCCTGCAATTATTTTCGACTTTCGACAGCACAGACGTGAAGCAAAAGAAGAGTCATGCCATTGAGAGTCCTCGCACTGGGGCACTGTAGCGGTCTTGTGATCTCCAACGAATTTTCCGTTTGTTGCCGTTAGATACCGACTGAGGGCAAGTACAATTTCGCAATGGTCAATCTGCCCGCCCTTGTATAACAGGGGTTGGTTTTGCAACGCTATAAAAAGAACAAATTCACCGTAGTGAGCTCGCCATTCTGGCGGGTGCGTTGGGTTTTTGTTGGGCCAAGATAACCCAATCTTTCAATCAATTTTATTGTGAAACCTCTTCCTTAGATCGTTGATGTCCTGCGCCCTTTGGAAGACCTACTCTGTTGCATTTCGCGAGTACTTCTGGCTCATCTTATATGCCTATCGGTGTTCGCATCAAAGCCACCACTCCAGACGCTTCCTAGCCGCTCCAACGATGCATCGACTCAACCAGAAGTTGCCCCGCGACATTCGCATGAGGAAGGAGATCGATAGCAGCTAGCATCAATTGGCCACCAAAACTTTGATTGCCTTCTTCCGTCTACTCGCAATCAGCTTATTGCTTGAGAGACACAGGAACACTTGTTGTCGGCGCCCGAGCGCTGCAGTAATCAAAACCAGCGCCAACCTGGGAGGCTTGCGTAAGATTTTCCGGCCAATAAGACAGTTAAGTCGACGCCAAGTCAAACAGCACAGCTTTGGCAAAATTTACCGGCAAGGCAAGATAGGCCTAAAAACCCGAATGCGTTGCCCATCATTTCGTTTTTTGTCGGAATGGTGGCAACTTCCGTGCGACTGTTACAACTGGCAAGACGATGACATCCGTGTGGATCATCATATCAATACAAGGACGTATTGTAGGCATGGTCCTCCCATACGGATTTCATGGTGGATGTTTAAGTGCTTCCAACATCACGAATGTGGAAGTAAATCAAAAAGGAGTTTGAGATGAAACGTTTTTGGATCGCATGTTTCGCGGTCGCTGCAACTACTATAATGGTTGGCAATGTTAACGCACAGTGGAACCAGTCCCCAGAGATTGGATCATACCAATCCATCCTAGCTCGCACTGGCTACGGGGGATCTCCGGTCGGTGGAGCGGTGGGGTCAGTGCCAGGCGCGTTGCCAGGACAACTCGTCAACGTGTCCCCGCAAGCGGTCGCACCAGTGTCGCCAGTCGGTTCGGCTACACGCCAGTCGGTCGGTTCG
>CAZKTR010000111.1:0-9243 GCA_964555525.1 uncultured Pirellulaceae bacterium | reverse complement strand
ACCCACTGAGTCTCCCCTGGCATCTTCTTCATGCGCCCGGATACCGACTCGGCCACAAAACAGTCGAGCGTAATTCGAAACCGCGTCACGGCGTGCTTGATACGAATATCGGTCTCCACAAGCGAAGCCTTCAGACCCGTCATCGTCTCCAAATTCGCTGTCAGCTGTTCCAAAACCACAGCCAACTTCTCACCTTGCGGTTTGGTTCGTTTGGGAATTTTCGTTTCAATTTCAAACCTTGGAAAATCCCACAAGTTCTCCCACCGCTCGCCCGGACCACACTGACGAATCAAGAACTTATTCTTCCGTCGCACCAACAACACCGCTTCGTGCAGATCTTCGTACTTCATCTTTTTAGACGCCGCGGGGATCTGTTCCTGCAATCCTTTAATCGCCGTCGGACACAAATCATGAATCGGACAAATCAAACACTTCGGTCGCTTAGGAGTACAAACCTGGTTCCCGACTTCCATTAACGCTTGATTGAAATCGCCACAGCGTTTCTTGGGCAACAACGACTCCGAAAACTCCCACAACGCTTTTTGGTTGGGACCCGTTTTCGGATCCGCCTTCATCTCCATCAGTCTCGCAAACAAGCGAATGGTATTGCCTTCGAGTATCGGCAATTGCTGATCCTTGGAGATCGACAAAATCGCTCCCGCGGTGTATCGCCCAATTCCCGGCAGCGCCAAAACTTCATCGAAGGTTTCAGGAAACCGACCTTTATGGTTTTCCACGACCAGTCGAGCCGCAGCGTGCAACTGACGGGCTCGGCGGTAATACCCCAACCCTTCCCACAGCTTCAGCACATCCGCTTCTTCAGCGGCGGCGAGTTTCTTAACGGTCGGAAACTGTTTCATGAAACGCAAGTAGTAGTCGATCACGGTCGCAACTTGCGTTTGCTGCAACATGATTTCACTGACCCAAATGCGATACGGCGTTTTGTTTTTGCGCCACGGCAACTCACGTTGGTTTTCATCAAACCAAGCGAGCAGTCGTTTTTGGAGGGGTTTAAACGAAGTTGAAGAAAGCATTGATATCAAGCAAACAAAAAGACCTAATAGAAAGCCCCCTCTCCTCGTGAATTCGGACGGACAAGCTTTGCACTTTCATCAAACGTGACCCGAATTCATGAGGAGAGGGGGTTTGGGGGTGAGGAGCAAAAGGTGTTTCATTACGTCAAGCCACTTTACAACACGGCGTCACGCCAACTCAATCAGATCAAGTTTTTCATTCAAGTCGGTTTCCCCTCACCCCCAGCCCCTCTCCCCAAAAATTCGGATTGAGTTTGATCCACTTCGGACAGTCTTTCCGTCCGAATTTTCGGGGAGAGGGGAGCGAAGGAGTAGAAGGGAGCGAGGAAGTATTGGCTAAAGCCAATTACTACAAACCAAACTACTTCGCCACAAAGTTAACCATCCGGTCAGGAACCGCGATTTCTTTCAAAATCGTTTTCCCTTCCAACAACTCAGCGATCTTCGGATCCGCCTTCGCAAGCGTCAACAACTCATCCTTACTGGTCCCACGAGCCACCACGATCTTAGATCGCAACTTACCCATGATCTGAACTGGAACCTCAACCGACGCATCAACCGTCAACGCCTCGTCGTACTCAGGCCATGCCTCATACGCCAACGTCTTCTCGTTGCCCAACAACCGCCAAAGCTCTTCCCCTAAATGCGGAGCAAGTGGCGAAAGCAACAAGGCGAACTGCGACATGATCGAACGAGGACGCTGATCTTCCTTGGTAAAGAAGTTGACGAACTCCATCAATCGTGAAATTGCGGTATTGAACTGCAAGTTTTCAATGTCATTGGAAACCGCTTTAATCGTGCGATGCAAAACCTGAGTTTGTTTTTCGGTCGGCTCATGATCACCCACGGCCGAATTCAAAACAGTCTCATCAGCGTCTTGATCAACAATCATTCGCCAAGCGCGATCCAAGAAACCACGCACGCCATTAACGCCCGACATCGACCACGGCTTGGATTGCTCCAACGGCCCCATGAACATTTCGTACAACCGCAACGCATCAGCACCGTACTCGGCCACAATCACATCCGGGTTGACCACGTTCCCGCGGCTCTTGGACATTTTGTAAGCTCGACTCGCCACACCGATCGACGGATCCGACTTGAGCACAAACTCGGTCTTGGAATTCTTCTCGGTCGCTTTGGTTGCTTGGTCAGGATCCAGCTTAACCGCGTGCAACAACGTGCCATCGGATTTAAGGATCGGTTTCTTTTCGTCATTTTCGACCACCAAGTCCGCAGTCACCCATTGCTCGTTCGGATCGCGATACCCCGTGAACTCAACGTCACCCAAAATCATTCCTTGATTGACCAACCGGTTGAACGGCTCGGCGGTACTCAAATACCCTCGGTCAAACAAAACTTTGTGCCAAAAGCGAGCGTACAACAAGTGCAACACCGCATGCTCGGCTCCGCCAATATACAAATCGACGGGCATCCAAGCCTTTTCAAGTTCGGGATCGATAAAAACTTCGTCGTTATTGGGGTCGATAAAACGCAAGTAGTACCAGCAAGATCCCGCCCACTGCGGCATCGTGTTGGTTTCGCGTTTGTACTTAACGCCATCAATCACTGGATACAACCAATCGTCATCGGCTTTCTCAAGCGGCGGCTCCATGCGGCCATGCGGCTTGAAGTCTTCCAACTCGGGAAGCTTAACTGGCAAATCTTCCGCAGCAACCGGACGCAAATGGCCCGTCTTATTTCCTGCTTCATCAAGTTCATGCAAAATCGGAAACGGCTCGCCCCAGAACCGCTGGCGACTAAACAACCAGTCCCGCAACTTGTAATTAACCGCCGCATTACCGCAACCTGACTTGGTCAACTTTGCGATGATCTGTTGTTTGAATTCGTCGGTCGTCAAGCCATCGAACTCACCACTGTTAATCGCAGTACCAACGCCCGCAAAACAAGCTTCGCCAGTAGAAACCTTGGCAGCATCGGCCTCATTGTCGGCCGGAGGTTTCACAACGGGTGTAATTTCCAAATCGTACTCTTTAGCGAATTCAAAGTCGCGTTTATCATGAGCCGGCACGGCCATGATGGCGCCGGTGCCGTAGCTGGCCAATACATAGTCCGCGATCCAAATCGGAATCGGCTTGCCGTTGACCGGGTTGATCGCATAACTCCCCGTAAACGCGCCGGTCTTCTTGGTACGGTCGTCCTGACGATCGCGATCGCTTTTAATCGCCGCATCGTCACGGTATTTCTTGACCACAGCCGCTTGATCAGCCGTCGTCAACGCTTCGACCGCCGCATGTTCAGGAGCGATCACCATGTAGGTCGCTCCGTATAAAGTATCCGGACGAGTAGTATAAACACGGAGGGTATTGTCTGCCTGTGATCTTGGAAAACCAGTCGACGCGCGGTCAGCTTTCCATGCCTCCACTGCATCGGCGTCACCGATAAAGAAATCAACCTCCGCCCCCACGCTACGCCCGATCCAATCGCGCTGGAGTTTCTTGATGCCCTCAGGCCAATTGACTTCACTCAATTCGTTTTCAAGTCGGTCGGCGTAGGCAGTAATTCGCAACATCCACTGCCGCATCGGCACGCGTTGAACAGGATGGCGAATGCTACCGACTTCTGCAAACCCGTCGACCACTTCTTCGTTGGCCATCACGGTCCCCAAACCCGGACACCAGTTCACCGGCGCATGAGACTCGTAGGCCAAACGATGCTCGTCCTTATACTCACGAACCGCATCTTCGCCTTGGGCAGTCACATCTTCGGGAATCGGCAATTCACTAATCGGCCGACCTTTTTGTTGCTCTGGATCAAACCAAGTATCAAACAAAACCAAAAAGATCCACTGTGTCCATTTGACGTAATCCAAATCCGTCGTCGAAACTTGTCGGTCCCAATCGTAGCTGAAGCCTAAATCCTTCAACTGGCGAACGAACGTTTTGATATTCTTTTCGGTGAATTCACGCGGCGATGCGTTGTGTTTGATCGCGTGCTCTTCGGCCGGCAAACCAAAAGCATCAAAGCCCATCGGATGCAAAACAGTTTTTCCATTCATCCTCGCATGCCGCGCGACGATGTCGGTCGCGGTGTAGCCTTCAGGGTGCCCAACGTGCAACCCCTCTCCGCTGGGGTAGGGGAACATATCCAATGCGTACAGCTTGGGGCCAGTTGCCTTCACATCGGTCGCAAAAGTTTTGTTTTCGTCCCAGTATCGTTGCCAACGAGGTTCAATTTCTGCCGGATTATATTTGGGCACCGCTGTGTCCTTGTGGTGAATCGAACTGCCGCAGTCGAAAAAAGGGCAGTCCGGGTTGATCGGTCTAATTTTTCGAGCCGATATGGTAACAAATCAGCTCAGATTCGGTTAGGACTGATTTGGCCCCCGAAGGTTCGATTTCTAAGGACTTGTGATTTCAAAACAGGTAGGCTTATTTGTGTTCTGTTGTTAGAATATGCTCCGATGCATAAATGGATGGCCGTTTGCCTGACGAAGGCAAACGAAATGCAGATTGTGAAATTAGAGTCGCTCAAATTCTTGGGTGACGTTTTAGTAAGGCGTTTGTGGTGATTCGAAGACATTCTCGATTGCGATTGGTAGAACAAGAGCGAAACCTGATGCGAGCGGCCTGTCGTTTTAATGCCGAAGTGATGGATTTTATTCGGCCTCACGTTCTACCGGGCGCGAAAACGGCGGACCTAGACCGCATGATTCACGAGTACACACTCGACCACGGCCACGTCCCGGCCTGCTTGGGCTACCCCGGTGAAAAATTCGCATTCCCAAAAAGCTGTTGTATCAGCATTAACGACGTAATCTGCCACGGCATCCCTGGCCCCTACGAACTCAAACCGGGAGATATCGTTAACGTCGACTTGACATCAATCGTCGATGGCTGGCACGGCGACCAATCCGAAACCTTTATGATCGGCGAGCCCGAAGACATCGACGATCTATCGCGAGCGGTAACGCAATGTGCGTTCGATTGTTTGTACATCTCGATCCAAGCCTTGGAACCAGGGTGCCGAGTGTCAGTGATCGGCGAGGTGATTGTGGATCACGTTCGTAAAACATACGGCAATTTTGGAATTGTGGAAAAGTACGTCGGCCACGGAATCGGTGCCGACTTCCATCAAGCCCCAAACATCCCACACGTGCCGAGCGCACAGGCTCGTCGCGATCGGTTGCATCCTGGCATGTGCTTTACGATCGAACCGATGATCAACGGCGGCACGATCAAATCAGTAATCGACAGCCGCGATGGCTGGACGGTTCGTACCAAAGACGGCAAACCTTCGGCACAATTTGAGCATACAATTTTGATGACCGAAGACGGCCCCGAGATCATGACGCTGACCAAAGACGGCCCTCAATACGGCCACCAGTTTTAGAGTCGCTAGTAAGCGTATCTTCTTTGCGAGCCGAAGGTGAACAGTATAACGACGAGCCGAAAGGCGACGGTGTTTTCTGTGGCCCCTGAAATTTTACTCCAGGAGTTTTTATGTTTCCAACCTTTCTCGCAGACGCAAACAGCCCAGTGAATGTATGGCTTAGAGAACACCCGTTGGTTCTTGGGCTTGGGATTCTCGCCTTTGGTGTGGTCTTCCTTCTGATTGGACTTTCAGCCCTTATGACTGGAAAATCAACTACCAAATATGGTCAGGAGATAACTGGAGTGGCGGCCAAAGTCCAAGGGATTATTTTCCTTGTCTTTGGAATCGGATTTAGCATTTTTGGAATCTTCAAAGCCTTTGGCGGCTCGATTGAATTCTAGAGCGTTTTCAATATTGCTACGCGTGCTTAGCAGTTTTGAAAAGTATCGTTGGCTTCCAGAGCTGGGAGCCTGTGTACGAAACACCGTCGCCTGCCGGCTCGTCGCTAAACTCACTTCTTAATCGCATCAAACCGACCACCCCAGCCGAGCTTCTCTCGCAGGGTGCCGTAATAACTATTCCCTTCAACCTGAATCAGCTCGAAAACCGAATCCGCTCGCGAAATCCGCACTCGATGCTTCTCGGTCAACTTTGACAACTGCTGACCATCCAACACCACGCAAGTCGACTCGTTCGGCTTGGAGACCACGATCTCGTAGACACGATCTGCCGTGTCGACCACCGGGCGCACGGTCAACGTATGAGGAGAAATGGGGCTGACCACCACCGCTTGCAAATCCTTACGCAAGATCGGACCACCGGCGGACAAATTATGGGCCGTCGAACCGATCGGGGTGCTAACGATCAAACCATCGCACAAATAACAAGTCGCCAGCTCACCGTCGATCGATAAATCAATCTGTTGAATCGTAAACGGAGGCCCACCCAAAATCGCGATCTCGTTCAAACCAACCAAGTCGTGAGTTTTCTCTTCGCCGTCAAAAACTTGACAACAAAGCATCAAGTGCTGAGTCAGCCGAAAATCGCCGGCAACGTAACTGGCCAGCGCCAAATCAAGCTTTTCGGCACTCACGTCCGCTAAAAAACCAAGCTTGCCAAGGTTCACGCCCAGCACCGGCACCTGATGATTGCCCATCTGCTTCGCCGCTCGCAACACCGAACCGTCACCGCCCAAAACGATCGCCAAATCTGGCGACGACTCCAACGAACCGAAATCCGTTTGGTAAGTAAAATCCTCGGCCACGATCTCACAATGAGTTTCAATGATCGGCCGCAACTGATCCAGCTGAGCCAGAATTTTGGGGCGACGGTCGCCTGATCCCAACAAGATGGCTTTGGGTGGGGTACTTGAGGAGTTCATTGTCAGAAGTCAATTCAATAGACTGTCGTAAAGCGGAGCAGGGATGCTCTCACCTACGTTATCGTTGGTTGAACGTGACTCGTCAAGCGTTTGGTACCGTTTGAAAGGGCGAATCAGTTACGAGGCCAAGCAGATCTCTTGAAATGGCGACCCAGCGTTAAGCTTTGAAATTGCACCAATACAAGCTCGACGCGCAAGCGAGTGCATTTTTACGGGTGCGATGATGCACTCGCTTGCGCGTCGAGCTTGTATTGAGAACGCTCAGTACTGATTTACGCTACTCTTAAACCTTCACCGAACTCTCTACCCCGGCGCCTCGGCAGACTTCCGCAATCCCCGCAGCGTCCAGCTTCATCGCTTCCAAAACCTCGGGGCGACTCTGATGCTGCACGTACTCGTCTGGAATACCAATCCGAGTAACTTTGCGTGTATCCAGCCCCATATCATTCGCGGCCTCTAGCAACGCACTGCCAAACCCACCCATCAACATCGCTTCTTCTACCGTCACGACAAAACCAGTGTCCTCAATCGCACTACGAATCATCTCCGTATCGATCGGCTTCACAAACCTCGCGTTAACGACTCGACAATTCACACCTTCAGTCGCCAGCGTCTCCGCCGCATCCAAAGCCGCCTGCAACGTCGTACCGCAAGCAATAATCGTACCGTCGTATCCCTCGCGGAGCTGTTCAGATTTTCCCAGCTCGATCGGTTGCAATTCACGTCGAATTTCCGCAGCGTTGGTTTTTGGGTAACGCAAGCTACAAGCAACATCGTGTGACAAACTAAAGTCCAACATCGCGCCGATGTCGTTAGCATCGCCCGGAGCCATCACCACCATGTTCGGGAACAAACGCAAATACCCATAGTCAAACGTACCATGGTGAGTCGGCCCGTCGTTGGCGGTCAAACCAGCTCGGTCGAGCATAAACGTAACGGGCAACTTTTGCAGACAAACCTCTTGAAAGATTTGATCAAAGCTACGCTGCAAAAAAGTACTGTAGATATCAACGATCGGTCGCAACCCAACTTTGGCTTGTCCCGCCGCAAACGCCACCGCATGCGACTCGCAAATCCCAACATCGAAGAACCGATCGGGATACTTCTCGCGAACCGGTTCCAGCTTATTGCCTTGGCACATCGCCGCGGTAATCACGGTAACTTTATCGTTGTGATCCATTTGGTCGGCGATCGCATCGCGAGCATGATTCGTGTAGGCCATGGCCGTTGACTTGGGTTTATGAACTGCCTGGTCACCCACCGCTTCAAATGGTGCGGGCGTGTGGAAGTAAACTGGATCCTCAACCGCAGGCTTAAAACCGTGTCCCTTATTGGTGACCACGTGCAATAGCACCGGGCCGTCGATTTTTCGCACCATCTTCAAGTACTTTTTGACCACTCCAATATCGTGGCCATCGATCGGACCAAAGTACTTAAACCCAAGGTCCTCAAACATCATGCCGCCATGCAAGCCAGCTTTGACGCCTTCTTTAATTTGATGCAGTAAACGCTCCGTCGGATCACCCAACACCGGTACCTTGCCCAGCATTTGTACGACTTCGTTTTTGACGCCTTTGTAAATCCTGCCGCTTCGCAGACGATCCAAGTACCTAGACACGCCGCCCACAGGAGGACAAATCGACATCTCGTTGTCGTTCAAAATCACCAGCATTTTCGATTTCAAAAACGCGGCATTATTGATCGCTTCCATCACCATACCTGACGGAAACGCACCGTCGCCGATCACGGCGACACTGTAATTGTCGCGGCCCATGATCTGATCGCCGCTGCGAAGCCCAACCGCTGTCGACACACTTGCTCCCGCGTGACCGGTCATGAACAAGTCGTAATCGCTTTCCTCAGGATTCGGGTACCCCATTAAACCACCCTTGGTCCGGATGGTATGAAATTCGTCGTAGCGACCGGTGATCAATTTGTGCGGATAAATCTGATGACCGGTGTCCCAAATTAAACGGTCTTTCAAAAAATCGTACGAACTGTGCAATGCCAACGCCAACTCGACCACGCCCAAATTCGACGCAAAATGCGCCGCTCGCGTGCTCAGTAAACCACACAGCGTCTCACGAATTTCTTCCGCAATTTGATTGAGCTGTGCCAGTTTCATCCCATGCAACTGCATCGGAGATTGAATTGTGGGTAGAAGTTTTTGAGTCATCACAATGACCTGACAAATTTACTTAGACGAAGGAAGTGGAAGTGGGGTTATGCAATTACTTTTGGTCGAGTAATCAAATCTAAATTAGTGGGTTCGATTGATGACAAAGTTCGCAAGGGCTTCTAACGGAGCCCCCGCTTCACCAAAAATTTCAATCGCTGCAATGGCTTGTTCGATCATATCGTTGGCTCTTTGTTGGCTGGCTTCCTGCCCGATCACGGACGGATAAGTTTGTTTACCGGCCTGAGCGTCTTTACCAGTGTTCTTGCCCATTGTTTCTGGGCTGCCGCTCAAGTCAAGCAAATCGTCAACAATCT
>CAZKTR010000110.1:0-9275 GCA_964555525.1 uncultured Pirellulaceae bacterium | reverse complement strand
AGGCAGTGATCAACTTTATCGATTCCACGTCTGCCGCAATTTAAAGAAACGAGATTTTAGCCAAACAGCCAACACAATTTATTTAGGATCGAGAACCGCCATGACTAAAAACATTTCACGCAGAAGAGCGTTAGGATTCGCAGCCACGAGCGCCGGTATAGCAGGGGCTACCACTGTTGCGATGTCGGTCAACCCAGCATTGGCATCGGCAAGTACTGCGTCTCCTCAACCGGCAGTATTACCAAACGCTTTGACAATAGTAGCCCACCGCAGGGGTGAGGATCAGACTGGTGACATTCAAGACGCTTTAGACGAAGCCGAAGCAAACGGTGGCGGAGTCGTTTATCTTGAAGGTGAAATCTATCGGATTAGCCGAACGTTATTAATTGGGCAGAACGTGACACTGACGGGGGAGGGGGCGGCGACTGAGCTCCGGGCGACTGGCAGTATGAATTGGATGGTCGAGTTCCCACCTTCATCGTTCTGGGGGAGACTAACTAACATTCGACTTTTGGGCGGGAACGATGCCGGCGGAGTGAACATCACGACTGCCGGAACCGGGATGTTCAGTGGTAACGATGCCTACGTACTAATTGAGAATGTTGCCGTCCACGATATTCGCAATAACGGGGTTCGAGTGGGCGCGTCCGTTGATGGATTTGGCACGCGAGAAATCCGCCTTCATAACGTGGTAGTGCTAAGGGCTCAGTCGCACGGAATTCTTTTTTATGGAGTCGATTCCATTATTTCCAACTGCACCGTCGCAGGTTCCGGGCTCGACGGATTCCACATCGAAGGGGGCAACAACCGTATAACCGGTTGCAAGGCATTCTTTAACAACGGTTCCGGCATCACGGTCAACGGCAGTCGAGGACAACTCTCTGCCTGCCAAGTTCAAGACAACAACGGTGATGGGTTTAAAATTGACAACGCAAACGATGTCGCGCTAAGTGCCTGCGGCGCGGATTCGAATCGGTTTGTGGGGGTTCGCATTCGAAACTGTCTGGGTGTTACATTCAGCAGTGCGTCATCAATAAGTAGAGCTGGGAGATTCGAACAGGTTTTTGGCGTACGCATTCAGAACTCCGCGAATTGCCGAATTACTGGTGTGTCGCGAAACAACGCGACAAATTTGAACGTTGTTAATTCGCCCGCCGTCGACACAAGCGGTTTGCTGCATGAGGAGGTTTAATTAGCTCCATCACGCGATCGCAAAGCGCTTGGTCAAAGGAAATTTGATTAACGCAAGATCGTTGAAGCGCAAGGGCGCAAAGAGATTATTCAAAAGGCTCTTTGCGCCTTCGCGTCTTTGCGTTAACAAATTCCCGGAATTGCCAAAGCCGGGCTCGCCACGACAACGCCTAGTTCAGTCCTGCTCCCGAAACGCCTGGCTCATTTGAAGATAGGCCTGTAGCAAGTCCATCGCCTGTGCATTGATTTCAGTCGTTTGGCCAGCGGCGATATTGTCGCGCAGTTCGTTCAGTTTTTCGCGATAAGCTTTGGCCTTGGCTCGCTTAAATTCACTTACACTTCCCTCGCGTAAAAACACGCCTACTTCTAACCTGCGTGACAAGTCGTCGCAAAACGGAACCCATTTTTCAACGCCTTCCCAATCACCCGTTTTGGCAGCCAAAACGCAGTTCCCGTTGAGCGGTGACAAATCTCCCAGCAAAGAATCTGGCGCAGGGTAATAGATAAACGTACCGACAACGCTTAGCGCAATCAGCCCCACACAAGCTACGATCCCGATTACCCACGGTGGTAACGCGATGTCCCAATCTGACGAAGCTACTTCGCGACTCTGAAACCAACTGGATGAATCCCACCGCAGTTCAATAATTCGAAATACGACTCCAACAAAGGCCAGCACACCAAGGAACTGGAGTCCATAAGCCCCCTTCTTTTGCACGTACTCGTTAACTTCCTCAGCCGCATCCCCCAACAAATCGGCTCGGCCGCTGTGATATGGATGCGTATAGATATCAAAAGCATGAGTGTGTCCAGCGGCGGTAACGCCCTTCGGGTAGAGCGGTTTGTCCATCGCGTAGGCGAGCCCGATCGTGAGCGACATCAGTAGCGCCACGAAGACCATCACTCGCCCAAAACCGAGTGCCCGAGCGAACCAACACAACAAACCTAAATTGACTCCGGCACCCAAAATCAGTAACGAAAACGCCGCGCCGACCGAATTGCCGTGTTGAAACATGCTACCGATTTGACTCATCGTCAGCAGCGGCGTTGAGTAAATCGGTGTTACATAACAAGCCATAAACGCAGGTGCGAATAACTTATCGGGCTCAACTGATCCGCTCAATGAACCGTGAGCAAACACGACTGAAGTAACTATCGATGCCAAAATCCCTATGGCAATAAAGACGGATGAACTGCTAATCATTTCGGTCGATGCGGTATGCAAAACGGCGAGCGACCGACGAACGCCTGACGTTGAATTTTGTCCAGTCTCGACGAGCGTACTCTTTTTGGCCGCTGCATCAAACCACTTCCCCCACGCCGCCCCCAATGCGGTCACTATGACCATAGCTGCGGCACTAAAGATAATGACCGTGACAGGAGACGACATCGACAATCCGTACAGAATCGATAGCGGATTGAACAATGGCGCCGTCAGCCCGAATGCGATAATGGTTCCTGATTTTACGCCGGATCGTCGAAGTTCTTGAAGCACCGGAATCACACCCAGCGAGCAAACCGGCAGCAACATGCCGATTCCCCACCCCGCCAAAAGCCCGTAACGACTAGTCCCGCCAAAAAGCGTGCGTGTGTTTTCTGCGCCCAACATGTTTCGAAAGATCGCAGCGATGCAACAACCAAACGCAATCCAAACCGATGCGTCAATCAGCACCTGCATCCCGCGCAAGTAACCGCCAGCCAAGTAATACTCAATCACTTTGTCTCTCCCGTTGATTTAGCCGACAGTGTTTTCAAAGTGGTAAGCAACGGCTCAATTTCTTTGGATTGCTTTTTCCAGGCATCTCGATAGTCGACATCACTAGCATCACTGGAAATCCCTTCGATGACCTTTGTCAAACTCTTTGCTGTGTCGGATACCGTTGTCCAATCCGCTTCGCTAGTGTTTGATTTGGCGGCGACGTCTGGCAACCATTTCACAATATCTTTCAATTCAGTTCGCAATGGGATCTCAGCAACAAGCCGCTTGATCGACTCTTCTTCGTGAAAATCGTGATGGGCATGTTCTTCGTGCTTTCCGTTTGCGTCGTAGCTGGACGCAGGATAAAAATGTGAATGCGCTCCAGGCCCAGTACCGTGGATAACTTCCACGTATTCAATTTTCAAAGGCCGCGGAAACGGATCCTCCGACTGCAACGACGCATTGATTTCGATTAGTCGATCAACTGCGATCGGCAAGGTCTTGGGTTTGTGTAACTTCAAACCATGACGTGGGGCGGTGGAGCTTGTTTCTGATTTGGAATCAACCGAACTGCCGTCGGGTTGGCAGCCAAACAGCATACCAGTCATCAATATGGAACAAATGATCTGCGTAATTCTTTGAGAGCTCATGTCTATACCTCTGGGATTTTAACGGAATTGATAATGCCATCGATCACGGCATCCGAATTCCGGCAGCTGCTGGTGATCCTCAATTTCAACACCGGCTTGGCGACGTGTTTAATGTCATCCGGAGTTACAAAATGGCGGCCTGTCAGATAGGCGTGAGCTTGAGACATCCGCTGCCAAATGATCAGCCCGCGCGGGCTCAAGCCGACTGCGACATCCGCATGGTTTCGTGTTTCGGTTGCCAGATCAACCAAGTATTTCCTTACCGCTTCATTGACTTCAACTGCTTTCACAGCATCCTGAATTTGGCTTAGCTCCTTCAAGCTGATCACCGGCGGGGCTTGATCCTTACTTTCAGGACTGCCGATGTTCTGGGCCAACAACGCGACCTCGTCCGCTTTTGCGGGATAGCCGATACTCAACTTGATGGCAAAGCGATCCAACTGGGCTTCGGGCAAAGGATAAGCACCATAGCTTTCGATGGGGTTTTGGGTAGCAATCACAAAGAAAGTCGACGCCAAGGGAATGGTTTGGTTGTCGATGGTAACCTGCCTTTCGGCCATCGCTTCAAACAAAGCGCTTTGAGTACGAGGCGTGGCTCGATTGATTTCATCGGCTAACAACAGATCGGAAAAAACAGGACCGCCGCGAAACTCGAACTCTTGAAGCTTTTGGTTGTAAATATTGAATCCGGAGATGTCCGTGGGCAGCAAGTCTGGCGTGCATTGCACTCGGGAATACTTACCCCCGATCGATGACGCGAGCGCTTTGGCGAGCGTAGTTTTGCCGAGCCCTGGCAAGTCGTCAAAAAGCAAGTGGCCTTGAGCTAACACGCAAGCCATAACCATTTCAATGACCTCGCTTTTTCCGACAAGAGCGGAATTCAACCGCAGTCGTAATACGTCTAAAATTTTTCGAGACGTGTCTGTAGCTGGGAAAATCATTGATTATTTTCTTTCTTAGCGTTAATCGCAAAATCTCTAATTCTTTTTAGTGTTAGCGAACTGACGGAGCTTTGACAGGAACTCACCAGCTCCTTCTTGGATAATTCTTGTGCTGCATCGGAATAGTTTTTCGCATTCCAAAGTTCAAAAAACTTCACCGTCTGATGCGAATCGACTCGTCCGTACCACGCCGGGACGGTTGCCCAACCGGGACGCCGATCACCAGCAAACCAAAAACGCAAATCGATTAATTGACGCGTTGCTTTCAGGAGCCCTCGAGGCCAAAACAAACGCACCAGCATCCACCACGCAAACAGCAACGCCGTGACCAAACTTGCCCGAAAAACAACACACAGCCAAATCGACAACATCGAAATCACGGTGGTTACTGGATGCGAAACGACCCATCCGACGGCTGTACGGACTTGCGCGGTCAGCCACTGCCAAACAGTCTGAGTGTTGTAGGGAATCGGGCAGCCCGGCGTTGGTTCGACCGGTATCCAGAATTTGCCGTCCACACAGACTTCGGGCCAAGTGTGCAAGTTGGCCGAAGTGACCATCGATTGATTGGCCCGAGAATCGTAGTCACTTTCGCGAACCAAAAATCCGTTTACAAGCCGTGTCTCAAAACCAGCCGACCGCAACGCTATCGCACAGGTCGTCGCAAACATGTACGACGGACCGCCGCCTTGCAGCAAAAAATCGTCGACGGAGTTATCGGTTTCCTTGTTAACTTCCCACGAAGGGTTAAGTTCAAAATCCGAACGCATGTGGCCCACAATGGCCTCAACTTGCTCCCAGCCCGGAGCGGCTTCGGCAGTCCACTCTTCGACTTTCGATTGTATTTTCGCTTGGGCTGCATCCCGAGGGACCTGCAGGAAGCAGGGATCTTTATTCAATTCGACTTGTTCGTCGGCCTGTCGCAACAAATGATAGTTCGGAACAAAACTCTGCAAGAAAATCAGGGTCTGCGCCGGAACTGAATCGCCGTCCAAACAAAGGAGCCCCGCTTCGTTCCATAAAAACATATCAGGGCGATCGACCTGCGGGATCCGCCAACGTTGCAGGAACGCAGGAGCAGGAATCACGTCCGATTTAAAGCGCATAATCTTGACACAGTGCCACCGCTGGTCGGTCAGGTAATCGGCCTGATGCTGGTCAACGCAAAACACGTCGGCCCCGCTACGTTTGTCGATGTCGAAACTTGGCGGCGAGCGGTTGGTTGTCTCTGTTGCTTTTCGACTCCAGTCCCAACCATCGAAATGATCGTATGTGTTGGCCGCAAAACGGGCAGGAGCTGATCCTTCGACAAAAAACAACGCTTCGGTAATTCGATCTTCATAGTCACGGTCGATTTTCTTGTGGCTGTTTCGGATCGTTCGAAAGGTCTTGCCCGACTGTTCTGATTGCTTTGCACCATCCAAATGTTTAGCGACCGAACTCAGGCTTACCGCTTTACCGCGACGACGGTTCTTCATAATGGGACCGTTATACTGTTCCGACACCGCGTCATACAATGACTTTTTGTGGCCTTCAATCACTTGAGTAGAATCAACGGCCCCTGTGGTGGTCGCGTTGTTGCCAGTTGCCAACATATTGCCATCACCAATCCCCGACAGCGCGAAAAGGTCGTCGTACCCGTTTTCACCTCCTGAAAACGGCATGAAACCGGCAAGCGAAACACGATTTTGCGAAAATGGAATCGCAGCGGCAAGACAAACGGCTCCACCCACAACGACCGTTGTAACAGAGATCGCCCCGCCATGTAGACGCAAGCTGCGAGTCTTTCCGTCGATGGTTTTAGTGTTTAAGCGGTTCCAGTATTGCCCCAGCAACCACCATAAGCTCACAAATGCATAAGCTCCCGCGATGGCAAAAATTTCAAATTGATCTGTCACACAACAAACGAAAAATGCCGTAAAACCGCACAAGACAAAACTAGTCCTCTCGAATCCTGGCACCTTGGAAAACACCGCCAGATACCAGCCGATGTTTTGAATCGTCAACAGGGCAATGATTTCATAGGCACTTCCAGCTCCCAATTGGCGGCAAACGACATGCCAAACAACGACTAGACCACCGATCAATACCGCTCCGATTTGAAAACGAAACAGCACAGAATCAGATGTCGTGCTCAGATTTTCCTGACTGAAACGGCGACGGACGATAAAGAATGCCAATAGTGGCAAAAGTGAAAACGCCAATGTCTCAAGAAAGAGTTTCAGCGGAGCCGTTGAGTGGTCCACGCGGAAAAAATAAACTGCCACGATTGCTACGAAAGCAGCCAGCATTGATCTCGAACCGGGGACGGAGGAGCCCCCTTGGGCGGTGAGTCTTCGGTTTAAACTGCGGTTAGAATCAACTGACATTATTAAAGCTCCTGTTCCAACCGTTAGCCAGATGGCTGGCCGCAGACGTTGGCCCCGCAATGAAAATTTCTTGAGCGGGCGATTCAGGCAAACTGGCGGCTTCTAACTGCCTTGGCTGCTTTTTTTCAACGGAACTTGCCGAATTTGCTTCGTTAAAGCCCGCCGTGTCCAAGATAACGGGCGTAACCTGACCAACCGCATCCTTGGGCAGTTGTGTAGAGCGACTCGTAGCAACCAAAAATTGGCGGCCGACCATCTTGAATTTTGACGTCGTTCTATTTTCCGAAACGAATGACTGACTTAATTGAGCCTCCCTCTCCTGCTCGCCCGGCAGCACCGGCAAATCTGCGAAAAAATCCATAATGGCCTGCAAACCAAGCCGATTGTCCGCTGTTGTTTGAGTTTGATTTAGTAGGCCGAGGCAGACAACCCGGACCAACGACTGCGAATCGTGAAGATGCCTGCAAATACTAGCTGCGATTCGAATCGCCCATTCATAACTACTTTGCGCCCCTTGCCCCGCATGAACAGACGGCGTTAGATCCAACATCACCGTCGCGTCAGCAGCCGAAAGCTTTTGTCTTTCGCGGGCCATTAAGCGTTGAGTCCGAACGGTTTGGGGCCAATGGATATTGCGAAGACGATCCCCGTTTCGATGACATCGTACACCGATCGATTCACCGTCGTCGCCTGCCTGATCCCGTAGTGCTCCGTTTAAGCTAAATCGACTTGAGTCTGTGATAGGCAGGGCTTCAAGCGGCTGGCAGACAGGCCAAACAATCGCGGTCTTTGGATGCGCGACCGTCTTTGAAACTTCAATCAAGCCAAAGGGAAAACCGTTGGTTGTCACCACGTCGCCGGTGGGCAAACGGCCTCGCCGGCGTGGACTGAGTGGGATTCGGAATTCAGTTTCCGACCAAGCCGCAATGTGCTTTAAAGCGAACGCAACGGATTCATCGCCGTCATTAAGGTTTTGTAGGAAGTCTCCTTTGACCATCACGCCAAAAACAGGCAATGGCCAATTGTTTTTCACTCTAAACTCAATTTCGATTGGTTGATCTTCGGACGTTCTTCGATCGGGCAGGACCAATCGACAATGAAGCCCCCGCATCGAAATCCATGGCCAAGCCACACCCAAGATCAGTAAAGTTGTGAAAGCAAACGCCAACACGTATCCCTGCGGGCCAACCAAAACACCAACCAACATTGAAAACGCAATCGCCACCACCACCCAGCCAACCGGCTCCTTGAGGTACCGAAAAATCGAATTCCACCTAGGGCAAAAGTCATAATTCGCAATCCTCGCAATCCAAAGCGTGAAACTCTTTAAATACCGAACAATCATTCTGAATCAATCTATTGTGATGAGTTGGTTTGGTTGCAGCACGATATCGGTCCATTCGTTGTGACCTACGGCAACTGCAACTTGCCGCGCCCGCAACACCAAGACTCTGGGCGCTGTTTTAACTTCAGAACGCGCCTTGCCGTTCGGACTTGCTGCTCTCGCTCAAAATACGGCGAGATTCAAGCAGTTACTAAAACAGAACACGTTTTGTTAAAGAAATTTAATCGTTGCCAAACTTGCTGGAGAGCAATTTACATGCCGCAAAACAAGACGCGAAACGATCAAAGGCAAAGACAGACAGAACATCCACCAACAACTCAAGCACTCTACGCGCTTGCGCAAAGGCATATTATTAGGCATGCTTCATCTGATTTTCGCCCTAAACGGTCGCAGGTGGGCCGCGGGCTACAGGAATAAAGCTGGCCGAATCAGCATCGACAGGCCGCTGAGCCACTAAGAGTGCGGCAAATGCGGAGCTTTCATAAACGTCGACAGCGTCAACGATCACATGGTACTGATCAAAGAACTTGCAAAAAGCACAGTCGTGCTCGGCCGTGCCTTTAACAGTCGCCCCGTCGGGAGAATCATTGCTGCAAGGAATCGTGTGGGCGGGGCAACAACTACAGCTAGAGACAACAGAATGGCCATGCAAACCGAAGAAGTCGGCATGATGCAGCGACGGACCTAGGTTTAGCAATAAACCTAAGTAGACGATGAAAAACCATGTTTTGGTTTGCTTGTACTGCACTATATCTGCACGATAGGGTTTTGTTCTACCACCCGGGCCAAAGTAGTATGTATATAACGCTACGAGAGGTCAAGGCGTTGGGTTCATTCAGAAATAAGAATATTTTCAGGAAGACGGAAGCTTGGCCGCTGTTTCAAAACACGTTTTTTAGCGTCTGCACACAACATTAAAGACTGAGCCGAACGTACTAGCGTCGGGCTTTGCGTTAATAAATTGCCAAAGGCTACACTTACTCCAAGCCGGGCAGAGCAACGACGCATCTCATCGCTAACGCGTGGCCGCAGCTTTACGAAGCAGCGCCGTTGCTCGGTTGGGCGAGTCGTATAAATGGA
>CAZKTR010000109.1:0-9525 GCA_964555525.1 uncultured Pirellulaceae bacterium | reverse complement strand
TGCGCGTCATCGTAAGTGTAAACTGCGGAGGTGCAACGCATGCGTTTTGCTCCGGCCAACAACTGACTGTAATCAATGATCTCAGGGTCGTAAGTCACATGCACGACTTCGTGGTGACCCGCCCAAGCCGATCGCGTAGAGTAAACACCGTCCATCGAGCCCAACTGGGCTTCTCCAGTCCAGTATCACGACATCGCAAACGTTGCGTTGTGCAAGTCGCTGGCCCAACTGTAGGAAACTGTTTTCAGGAACTCAGGGACTTTTCGATTGGCGGCTTTGAGACTGGCAATCATGCGAGCGGCTAAGCCAGAGATACTGTAGACGCCAGATTGGCGCTTGATGATGTCTTTACCGTCCTTGTCGATGAACCTTACAACAGGATTGTTCCATGAGGGTTCTTGGAAGGCCTTCAAGGTAGCTGCGTCTTCGGACTTGTTATTGTAAACAACAACAGGAATGAAAAGGTCTTCAATTGCTTCGACTAGCAGAGGCTGTGACAACGGACCGTTGCCAAAATTTTTGCAAGTTCCTCAGCCGGGGACTTCTTGAAAGAGCACCAGAATCGGTTTTCCTGTTTCGGCGGATTTTGCTTTCGCGTCGTCCAGGTCGCGTCCCCAGTTAACTTGGCCGAGTTCTTCGGCTTGATTTTTAACCCTAGGACGCTCGGGGGATGAGCCGCCTGTTTCAGCCAGCGACCCATATTGCTCGCCGGTCTGGTTTTGCGCCGCACAAGACGCTAAAAAAATGATCGCGATTGCGAAGCCAAGAATCCGTTTCATTGTTTCCCCTTTGATGATTTTGCGGACAATCAAATGTAGTACACAACGACGACCGAACCTATGGGAATCTGGATTGCCTCGTCATTTCGTGACTTACAAAGCGGTGAAGCGTAGGTTTTCGCACGGTTCGCACAATTCGCGTGGCGTTAGCGGTTTGGGCGGCGGAGAGTTTAACGACTAGCCGGCAGGCGTCGGCGTTTTACGGCAGACTCAAAAAACGAACATCCGTGATACAAGTAGCGACGACTGCGATCACTTCTGTGAGCCGTTCGCGCTAGCGTCGGGCATTAACAGAATGCCGCTTGCCCTAACAACTCCGGCCCAAAACCTGAGGCAACGCCCGACGTTCACAACGCCCGACGCTAGCGCGTTCGGCTCAGGATTCGTCGCCTCATCCACTACATCAATTGTTTTGTAGGATGTGTTCGTTTTGGATGGGAATCGCGATCTCAAGGATGCGGCCCAAGACTTCCGCTGGTGTGCCGACGGCTTTTGCAACGGCAATTTTGTCGGCTGAGTACTGATCCAGAACAGGACGGGTTTGTTCACGGTAGACTTCGAAACGTTGACGGATGACGTCTTCGTTGGTGTCGTCACTGCGTTTTTCTTCGATCGCTCGTTGTTGGATTCGCTTGACCATTTCGTCTTCCTCGTCGCAGCTCAAGTTAATAATTTTGCTGACTTCAATGTACTCAGCAATCAACTCGGTTTGCGCCACGTTGCGAGGCATGCCGTCGAGTAACAAAATATCGGTTTGAGGGTTGTACTTGCCTGACGCGATGAAGCCATCCATCGCTTGCTTCCAAATCCGAATCGTAACTGCGTCGGGAACCAATTGGCCTGCCGAGGTATACTTGCTGACCTCTTGGCCTTCGGGGGAGCTACTGTCGATCGCTCGAAATATGTCACCCACGGATAAGTGGAAGAAGCCGGGGATCGCGTCGAGGATTTTTCCTTGAGTGCCCTTGCCCGCTCCGGGGGGACCAAACAATAAAATCGATTTAAATTTTTGGCTTTCGGACATAGTCGATAGTCAGATTTGGAAGAAATAGGTGTCTCAGCTTTCCCGGCGATTGCCCATGAAAGCGGCATTATCCGAATATCGTAGCCTGATCGGTTGAAAAATGCACGGTCTAGGAACTCCGATTCGGCCCTAATTTCTATTCGTGGTAACATTATAAAACGCTTTATCGTGCAACTTTGAATCTCCCCTAAGAATTGTCCTCCAATCATGCAGGTTTTTAAACTCTCGTCTCCGCTGTCTCGGATCGGTTTCTTGGCGCCCTTGTTGGTAGCAATGTTTGCCACACTTGCTCAGGCTGCGTTTCCGCTACAGGCTCAGGAAGCTGTAATCAGCTACGAGATCGATTTCTCAGAAACACAAAATCACTACCTGCACGTAACGGCTCGGTTTAAAACCCCGAAGCCTAAAACGGAATTGATGATGGCGACCTGGGCTCCCGGGTCTTATTTGATTCGCGAATACGCAAGGCATATCGATTCAATGACGGTCACCGACCAAGCTGGGAATAAGGTCGAATTCGAAAAGACCAAAAAGAACCGCTGGATGCTGCAGACCAAGGACGTCCAATCGGTGACTCTCAAGTACCGTCTTTACTGTAATGAAATGACGGTTCGGACTAACTGGACCGGCAGTACGTATTCGATGATCAACGGAGCACCGACGTTCATCACGCCTGTGAGGGCTCGAAATAAAACACACTCCGTTAAACTTAATTTGCCCAAGCGATGGAAACGATCCGCTTGTGCTCTCCAGACACTTAATGAGCCACACGAGTACTTAGCCAATAGCTACGATGAATTGGTCGACAACCCGATTGTTGCCGGCAACATTCAGGTGTATCCGTTCGACATCGAGGGAATTCCTCACCAGTTGATCAATGTGGGCGAATCCGGATATTGGGACGGTGTGAAGGCTGCAGCGGATTTGAAAAAGATGGTCGAAGCCCAGCAAGAAATCTGGGGCACCGTACCTTACAAGAAGTACTTGTTCATCAACATGATCGCGGAAGCCGGTGGTGGCCTAGAGCATGACAATTGCACCTTGATAATGACCAGCCGATGGCATTTTCGCGACGCGAAGAAGTATCAAAATTGGTTGAGCCTAGCCAGTCATGAATTTTTTCATACTTGGAACGTTCGCCGGCTGAGGCCCAAAAGTTTGTTGCGATACGACTACGAAAACGAAATGTTTACACGTAGCTTATGGGTTGCAGAAGGTGTCACCAGTTACTACGAAGATTTAGCATTGGTTCGAAGTGGCTTGATTACTCGGCAGGAGTATTTAAAACGGCTTTCATCAACGGTTGAGGCGGTTCAGGCCAAACCGGGACGAAAGGTCCAGAGCCTGACCGAGGCGTCGTTTGATACTTGGATCAAGTTTTATCGCCCCGACGAGAATTCAAATAACACTCGGGTCAGTTACTACGCTAAGGGAACCGTCGCAGCATTTTTGTTGGATGCCAAAATCCGAACCGTCACTAAAGGCCGACGAAGCTTGGACGACGTGATGCGGAAGATGTACCAGGAATATTCGGAGTCCGGTTACACGCAAGAAAACTTTCGTGAGACTGCCAGTGAGGTGGCGGGCGTTGATTTGAGCCAGTGGTTTGTGAAGGCCATTGATTCGACCGAAGAACTGGACTTCAGCGAAGTCGGCGTGTTGGGTGTCGAGGTGGCGGATTTGGCAAGCAAGTCGAATGATTCCGAACCTGAAGTCGCCGGAGTTAAAAAAGAAGAAGAGGAAGCCAATACTGCAACTGAGGTCGAAGGTGGCGATGACCAAGCCGAGTCGGAAGCTCCGATGGTTTCGGAAGACAAGGTAAACAAGCCAGATCCTAAACCGTGGATTGGCGTCGGCGGGACTGCCAAAGGTGACAGCATGATCGTCTCTTCGGTGGCTCCGGATTCACCCGCTTATAAAGCGGGAATTCAGACGGATGACGAGCTGATTGCAGTTAACAACTTTCGTTTGGACGGTCGGATCTCAGGTCGGCTCAAACAGTTTGAGATCGGCGAACCGCTGGAGATTTTGCTATCCCGTCGCGGTGAGTTGCTGCGAATCGAACTCACTCCCGAAGCGAAAACCAAATTCGATTGGACCTTGAAGTTTGCCAAGGAACCTAATAAACGGCAGAAGCGTTCTCAAGAGAGTTGGCTGGGGCAGTAGGTAAAGAGTTTTGACGTGTCTCAATACAAGCTCGACGTGCAAGCGAGAGCATCGTTAACCCCGTTAAAATGCACTCGCTTGCCCGTCGAGCTTGTATTCCTGCGATACACAACGCCGCTTACTAGAACAAGCAAGTTCGCTTCTTAACGCCTGCTCCGTTGGCGATGACTGAGACCGGTTCTGTGCATTGATGTTGGTTGTGTTGGTTATGGTTTAACGGAGGGCAGCCTTTAGATTTGCTAGCGATTTTGTGCTGTTTTATCTTCGCCAATCGACATACCTTGCCGATATCTCCTGTGTTGCCAAAAGGAATTGGCCCGTATCTTCTACCACCTTCGGGTGGACTAGATACCCTCTACAATTTCTATACTAACGAGGAGTAAAGCACGCATGATGACGGATCCTCTACAGATCAAAGACATCAAGCAGTTACGCCAATTCGTTTCCCATACGCTGTGCAAACAAAACGATTTTGAAGAAGGTATTTTCCAGGTCACCGAGAGAATTCTCACTCGCGGAACTCAACCATGCGGCATTTTCTTTTGTCTGCATGGTCCGAGAAGCGTCAAACTAACGGCCGTTTGGGAAACCGAAAAAAATTCAATTTTGTTTTATGGCTCAACGGGTGAACGATTCCAAAAGACATTGCTTTTAAAAGCACCGTCAATTTAACAATTAAAAACTCACTTATAGTCTCTAAGTACACTTAAACCAAGGATTACAACAATGCTCGTACTTTCCAGGAAGGAAAGCGAAAAAATCATGTTGGGAGATGAAATCGTTTTAACTATCGTCCGAGTTTCGGGGGATCGCGTCCGACTAGGCATTCAAGCTCCGAAGGATATGTTGATTCTTCGCCACGAACTTGAAAACCAAAGTTTGGAAGTTGAAACCAATATGAGTACCAACTCAACCAAAAACTCGAAGGCGGCATGAAGCGCTTGAAAGTTAACAGTTGAAGTCGCTGTTGAAAGTCGCTCGTTCTAAACGAATGATTTTTTGACTTGAGTATGAAAGACAAACGCTATTTTCCCGGGCGTTTGTCTTTTTTATGCGCTGGTGACTGGCGCCGCGGGTCGGTGTAGCCGATGTCGCCAGACTTCGGGCGAATTGCCAAGGCTCCTGAACTCTGGCGAGCCCAAGCTACAGCAAAAAACTACTGCAGCGTGGTCGTATTTTCAGAATTACCTTTGGCTTGTCGCGTCGCAGAAAGCTCAACACCTTCGGCGATAATTTGCTCGTCGTTGATCTCCTTGATCCGACGCACGTCAGCCAAATTCTCAAAGCTCAGTAAATCGATTTTCGCGTCTTTTTCTAATTGCAGCATTACCCCTGAAATTCGCCAAAACTTTTTATTCCGTCTGACAACCCATGTCATTTCCATTTCAAACGGATCATCATCGCTTGTGTCGACCACTTTGCAATCGACTTGAGCGAGCTCTTTTTTCTGTGTTGCGTAGCGGACTTGACCGACCGTGAACTTGGCATTCGACCCGCCGATGGCCTTTAGTTCGAGTTCTTCTTTCGTGGTATTCATTTGCGAAATGCGAGTCAGCAAGGTCTTGGCCTTGATAGAATCGTTATTTTGCAGCAACTCCATGAAACGTTGGCACAATTCTTTGGGCGATTGATCGAAGATCGCTTTGGGTTTTGACGTGGCTTGGATACTCGCTGGCGATACCTCGTTTGTTACCGGGCTAGTGGCAACAGATGTGGGGATCGAACCGTCGGCCGATGCGGTCTGCGACTTGGCTTCGGAATTTGTTGCGACGAGATCAGAGGCTTCATTTCCACAGCCGGTGCAGAATCCTAGCGTGGTCAGTAGCAAGCAAACGGCCAAAACTTTGGCAAAGGTTGGAATGGTCGACATCCAAGAATCCTTCCGTGGATTTCTCAATGAATCGGTGACTTTAATCAAAATGAACTTCTTAGGTCGGATTGTGCTGATTTTGTCCAAGTCGGTCAAGATCAACCGAAAACTGCGGATTTGGCGGGGAATTCGCTGCAGATCGATCGTTTTCGGGTTCTGCTGAAAGATCGCTGCGGTCACGCCCGTGAGCCGTTCGCGCTAGCGTCGGGCGTCAACGGAACGCCGCTTAACTCAGCAGCCCCCAGCCCAAAACCTTACGCAAAGCCCGATGCTAGCGCATTCGGCTCACAGGGAGACTTACAGTTTCCGCTCTAACGCGTCGGGTTACCAATACCCAGCTTCAAAAACCGATTTACCCTGTTTGCCGAGGTTTTAGCTTGTTGGGCGTCAGTGGCCGTGTTAGCCTGTGCGGCCCAAAACGAACCGCTACGAACGAAAACCATGTCGAAAACTACTGCCGCCCCGAAAGCCACTCCCGAGCGATCGCCTTTTATATTTGTGGTTTGCCAGAACGGCGCGGAGACGGCGACCAAACAAGAGGTGCTCGCAAACCATCCCAACCTAAATCTCTCGTTTTCGCGGCCTGGCTTTATTACCTTCAAGGTCGATCCCGGCAAACCGTTGCCGCTTCGTTTTACCCTCAAGTCCACACTGGCTCGGACTTACGGTTGGTCGACCGGTAAACTCAACGGCGAAAACGCTGACGAACTGATCGATCAATTACTTACCACCGACCACTTCGACGCGGCCAGCCGAGTTCATTTATGGCAACGAGATTTGACGCTTCCGGGGAAGAATGGTTTTGAGCCCGGCGTGTCTGAGCTGGCCAAAGCGATTGGCGGCCAAATCGATGCAAAGTCAAAGCGGACCGATCAAGTCAATCAATATGCCGCCGCGGACGATTTAGTATTTGACATCATCATGGTCGAACCGAATCAATGGTGGCTCGGGTTTCACTACGCGGTGACGCCTGCGGGGCGTTGGCCCGGTGGAGCTCCAATGCTGGATGTTACCAAGGAAGTGTTCAGTCGAGCGTACTTTAAGCTAAAAGAAGCATTGATGTGGTCGGGCATTAAAATCAAGCCGACCGACGTATGTGCGGAGATCGGCAGTGCGCCTGGCGGTGCTTGCCAGTTATTGCTGGAGCATGATTGTGAAGTGATTGGTATCGATTCGGCAGAAATGGAAAACGAGGTTTTGGAAAATCCGAAGTTCACTCACATCCGTCGGCGAGATTTTGAAGTCAAAAAGAAGGACTTTAAGCCTGTCACTTGGCTAATTGCGGACATGAATCTTGACCCCGATGGCACGCTGAAGACAGTCGCTAGTATCTGTGGTTACGAAGGAGTCCACTTAAAAGGGATGGTGCTAACGCTGAAAATGTCGGATTGGTCCTACGTTCCGAAAATTTCAGAAATGATTAAACAGGTTCGCGAATTAGGATTTCAAGTGGTTAAAACCCGCCAGTTAGCATTCAATCGACGTGAGTTTTGTTTGGTTGCTATCAAAAATAAAATCACTTTAAGAAAAACGAAAAGATAATCGTGAGCTAGAATCTTTTTGAGACTTGGGGACAAATGGCATTGAGTTCGGTTAGGGTAGAGCGTAACCTTTTTCCGCGGTTGACTGATCGTCCGTCGGGTTTCAACCGATAACATAACTACACAAATCATTTGATACTGGCTTCCGAAAACATGACGGCTGAGGGACCAATTTTAGGGTAGGCCTAGGTCACTAAAGGGCAAGTGCATAGCACGCTCGATCTACGTCTGTCTCCCAGCGACTCCCATCGCTATCACCATTTCGGAATGCCTTTTTTGCCGCATTGCAACTTGTTGCCTTGCGGTTTTTTTACGCCTTGATCCAAACCTTGAAACGAGCAACATTAAAGCTTCAAACTGAATTAGCCGTATGCTATAGTTTCCCAACTAGTTAGCGTGTCGTGTGTTTATCGCCGCGACCGCCATTTTTACCATCCCACATTACGTCGCCAACAATAGCGCCGCCAACAATAGCACGCCATGGACTTCGAAAGTGAACTCGAAAAAGCGATCCAACGAGGTAACTCGATGGGCAAGGCTAAAAACGAAGCTGATCAAAAAGCTTTGAACAGCAAGGAGCAGATACGCAATCGCCACACTGAATTTCGGTTGAGCTTGTCGGAGTATATCGAAACTGGGTTGAACAAACTGGCCAATCACTTTCCTGGTTTTCAGTACGAGACCATCTACGGCCATCGCGGTTGGGGTGGTGCGGTTGCTCGCAATGACATTGACCGAGGCCCCGACGGGCGAACAGGCACGTTTTTTAGTCGAGTGGAAATCACGGTTCGTCAGCAGAACGAATTTAATGTTGTCAACATCGCGGGCAAGGGAGCGATCCGAGACAAAGAGATTTTTACTTGGAATCACTTTGCCGACATCGTCGACGCTGAACAGGATGACTTCAAAGCCACAATCGACAAATGGATTTTGGAATACGCGGAACAGTTCGCCGCTCGAACAAAGCGAACTTAATTGAATCTGAATCCCCAGACTTCGGGATGTGGTTCGGCAGGCCTGAACTCTGGCGAGCCCAGCTACCTGAAAATGAAAATCGATTCAATAAACTTCTAACGTTTCTCGTGTTCATTCGTCAGTGAACTATCGTGCAAACGGACATTTGCTTTAGTGTGACTTAGAGCAGCACCGGTTAAACAATCGTACCGCAAAATCCGGTTTGTGTGCATATTTCCCCTAGGTTCCTAATCATTTGAGTCCGCCTGAGTGGGCCAATCGAATCCCATTATGCCAAACTAACGGCATCCAACGGCTTGGCTTTTGCTGCTTTTACTTGCGTGGGCTATACTATTGGAGTACTAAGCCAGCGTTTTTAGCTCGTGAATGAAATATGAAAATCGATTCAACTCATAGAGTTCTACGTCTTTTGACACTAGGTATCGTGGTTTGTTTTTCAAGTTTGCTTTCAACGAGTGTTAGCTTCGGTCAAGCCGACGATTCAGTGGAAAACATCAAGGCCGAACAGGAGCGTCTGGCCGAGCGGTACAAGCAGTTGGAAGCGAAGCTATTTTCACTGCATGAGTTTGAAAAAGACTCCAATCCCGGTCGTTCTAAACTGCTTCAAAAAGCGTTTTTGCAATCGCAAGAAAAGATGACCAACGTACAGCTAACTCGAGCTGTGAAGCTGATCAGCGATGGGAAATTTAAAGACGCTGAAAAGATGCAGGCTGAGGCGCTCACGAATTTAACCGAGATGCTCAAACTGCTGCAGGCCGAAGATCGCGATCAACGAATTCGTGACGACATCGATCGCTACAAAGAGTACGCCAAGGAAGTCGATCGCTTGTTGCGGATTCAAAAAGGCATTCGTGGCCAAACCGAAGCCGGAATCGATCAAGGGCGTTTAGGGAAATCAGAAGAGTCAGCGGCCAAGCGTACCGCAGAACTTGCCAAGAAAATCGGCGAAGAGAATCAGGCCAAGGCCGGTAATGCTGGTCAGGGAGCCGAGGGCGACTCGGATTCTGACTCCGAATCAGGTGATAGTCCCGCCAACGAAGGTGACCCCGAAGGAGATCCGAAAGAAGGTTCCAATGGTAAGGGCGACGGTAATGAGAGCGCAGGCGACAAAGGAGATCCTGAAGGATCTAAGGGTGAATCCTCCGAAGGTGCCGGCGAAGGACAGTCAGG
>CAZKTR010000108.1:0-9541 GCA_964555525.1 uncultured Pirellulaceae bacterium | reverse complement strand
GCCAGCAAACGATTATTCGTTGCTTTGACAATGGCAGTCTCAAGGGCTTTCGTGTACCGGGCAGCCGTTTCCGCCGGATTCCACGCGACCACCTGTATTCGTTCATGAAAGAGAACGGAATCCCCACCGATGCCCTCGAAAGCGGCAAACGCAAATTACTGGTCGTGGACGACGATGAGGATTTGGTAGAATTGATCGTGGATTCTTTTGCCCGCGACGGTCGTTTTGATATCAAAACCGCCAATAACGGGTTTGCAGCCGGCATGGCCGTCAAAGAGTTCCGACCGGACTTGGTGGTGCTGGATGTGATGCTACCGGACATCAATGGTAAAGAGGTTTGCCTACGAGTTCGTGGTGATTCAACGATGAAGTCTTGCAAAATCATCTGCATTTCCGGCATGGTAGAACAAGACAAAATCGCAGATCTTCTTGCTGCCGGTGCCGATGACTTTATGAACAAGCCTTTCAACGTCGAGGACCTCGTCAACCGTGGTTGCCAAATGCTTGAAATGGGCGCCAAAGACTCTGCAGCAGGGTAGTTGATTTCCCTTTGACTGAATGAAAAATTCAACGCATCCGGAAATTCCCGCGATGCGTTTTTTTATTGCATCTTTGAATTTGCGAACCGCCGATGAACCGGCTCACATTTAAAATTGACCTACTGTCACCGGCTCCCGTGCAGAACGTGGTTTCTCCGATTGATGAAATCAAAGCCGAGTATGAACTGTCGCTGTCATGTCCAAGCGTTGCTCTCTTTGATTTAGCGTTGGCTTTTAGCTGCCCAGACCATCGAGCCGATCGTTTACACCGAGTGCTTCGATTAAACCCGGCACTACTACTGCTTGCGCTAGATCGCTATCGATACTTTAAGCAAGCCCCTGCGGAGTCAGCCCTTCACTTGGTCACATGGTGTGAAACCAACCTACTGCCAGTGATGCTGCAAGAACACTTGCCGATCTGCACTGCAGCGCCGGTCGCACCAGAAAAAACTCGACAACTTCTGAAGCGTTTCTTTACTGCAAACGACAATCCTAGTTGCCGCCAAGCACTCGACCGCTGGATTAAACACCACACTGGATCATCGCTAATGGCCCAGTCGAGTGACGCCAGAAAAAAGTGGCTTGAACGAATCCTCACCAATTCGTTTTGTTTAGATGGCTTTGGTGTTCCTCGGCTTCACAAAAAATCAACGCTCAGCGCAGTGCTACTTCAGTGGACTCAACCCACAGCAACAAACCCGCTGCCCGCCCGCATCCAATCCCTTCTTAAACTAGCAGCTACGGCCAGCCAAACCAGAGCCGATTTCCTCCATCAGCTGGAAACTGAAAAACTAGCGGCGATGAAACAACTGGCGTACGGAGCCAGCCATGAGATCAATAACCCGCTGGCCAACGTGGCAACCCGAGCCCAAACCATGCTGGCCGATGAAACCCATCCAGAAAAGCGAACCAAACTGGCCACGATCTATCAACAGGCAATGCGTGCCCACGAAATGATCTCAGACCTGATGTTGTTTGGCCATCCACCGGCCACCAACGCGACTTCCGTTTCGCTAAGACAAGTGATTCGTCGTTTTATTGGCGAGCAAGAGAAGACGTCTCCGCCCAACGAAGCGATCAAAATCAATATCTTCATTGGCCCCGGGATCGATCGAGCTTGTTTGGATCCGACTCAATTCTTGGTTGTCTTGCAAATGCTGGTTCGCAATTCACGAGAAGCCATCCGCGCGACCAAAGACGCGGCAGGCGAGATCGACATCCGTGCAAATATGGTAGATCGACAAGCGCCGATCTTACCTCAGAAACTTCAACTTGGTCCCGCCGATACGTTCTTACAAGTGAGCGTTCAAGATAACGGCGTTGGCGTGGACGATCGAGTCCGTCGGCATTTATTTGACCCTTTTTTCAGCGGTCGCGAAGCCGGTAGGGGCTTGGGTTTTGGTTTGTCGAAGTCTTGGCGGATTATCGAGCAACACGGTGGTGAAATCATATTGGACGAAAATCACCCGCATGGCACACGTTTTGTTTTTTGGCTACCGCAATCGGAATAGGCTCTGGTAGGATACCAACTGCTGCATTTCTCAACCGCAGATGGACACGGACCAACACGGAATCAAAACTGCTTCTTTATCCGTGTTTATCAGCGTTAATCGGTGGTTCTCCCTCTAAGCAGTTCTAAAGGTTGCAACTCCCAAACATGCTACCTAAATGCCAAATAAAACTGATCCTCTAAACGGTTTAGTGGTCCCAGTGAACCAACAATTCGAAACGACATGCAAAATACAAACTTAAAACACTTGTTAATGTTACTTGCAATGCTGATTTCTTTCAGCAAATCCAGCATGGCCCAAGTGATCGTTAAGAAAGTTGGCGACTCGTTAGTCGACTCCAAAGCGTTGAGTCTGGGCGATAAAAGATTCGGAGAAGTTCGATTCAGCAAAAGGATCAATGGCTGTTCTTTCCAGCAGGATGCCATGGTAACGCATGCCGGTTACCAATACGTCGGTTACTACGATGGCAATCGCCAAGTCTGCGTTGCACGTCGCAAGCTTCCCAGAGGGCAATGGGAAGTGATTCGCTTCGATGACTACGATTTCAGAAGTAACGACTCCCACAATACGATTTCCATCGGCATCTGTCCTGCAAACGGCACCATCCACCTTGCTTTTGATCACCATGTACATCCATTGCACTACCGCGTATCCAGCAACGGAGTTGCCACCAATCCCGCGACCACTCAATGGCGGGCCTCGCTCTTTGGTCCTGTGCGATCTGAATTGGAAAAGAACAAAAAGATAAAAGTTACCTACCCACGTTTCTGGCAAACTCCTGAGGGAGGCTTACAGTTTTGCTATCGTCGCCGTGGCTCGGGAGACGGTGAACGTATGCTCGTTGACTATAACCCCAAAACAAACCAATGGTCCAACACTCGGCAAATCGATTCCAACAAAGGAACTTATGGCGAGAGTCATTCAAGAGGTTCGTATCCCAATGGATATACCTACGGCCCGAAAGGAAACCTACACACGACATGGGTTTGGAGAGAAGACCCTCGTTCAGCGAATCACGATCTCATGTACGCCTACAGTGAAGACCACGGTAAAACATGGCTCAACAACGACGGGAACAAACTGAATGGCCCAGCTGCGCTCGATTCTCCCGGAATCACAGTCGTAACGATCAATGAGGCATATGGATTACTAAACACTCACGGGCAAGCAGTAGATTCCACTGGGCAGATCCATACTGTCATGCAGCATTGTGACGATAAATCATTGAAAGCAGCCGGTAGCAAACCAGGTGCGGTTCGTTTTGGTCCACCTAAGGCTCAACGGTACTATCACTACTTTCGAACAGCTGATGGCACTTGGGAGACAAGAGTCCTACCCGGAGTTGCGGGAAGTCGCCCCAAGACCTTCCTAGACCGGGCCGACAACGCTTACTTAATTTTTGAAAAATCCGGCAAACTGATCATTATGGGCGCAACAGCTTCAACTTCATGGAAGGATTGGCGGGTGTTGCATACCGAACGAGGGGGTTTCTGCAACGAGATGCTAGGCGACTTCTACCGTTGGCAGAACTCGGGTGTTCTGTCAATTATGGTTCAAGACAAACCCGTGAAAAAACATCAGCCAACATCGTTACGTATTCTCGACTTTCAGTTCCAGAAAAAATAAGCAAGAGTTCTTCTCAGCGCGATGGCCAGCCAAAACGATTCCATGAAGGATTCCTGGCATTAAAGCCTTTTAAAAATCGTCGCCCCGGGCAAATGCGGACTTGAAAGTGGCTCGCCACATTCCTCGATTACTTGGTATTTTTCGTTAATCAGATTCATGATCGACTGCCCGAAGCCAGCGCCTCCAAACGACTCCCATCCGTATTCTAAGAAACGTACGTTAACCAAAACGATGTAATCAGCCGGTTGTTCAGCGATCGCTCGACAGATTTCCGATTCACCATACATAGTGACCTCGGGCGGACACAGATTGACATACTTAGTTGAACTGTGTCGCCGCGACATGTAATTGATCATCACTCCTTCTGGTAAAACCAGCACGGACTCTTCATCGCTGGTATTCTCCAACAAGAACTCAACAGCTTCCGCGATAACGTCTCCACCGCGAGCGTGATCGGACCATAACCGATCGTGATTTTGACCAAGCGGAACGTCCTTCGCGAGATAATATTTTGCGGACAGGTTCACGCAGAACACGACATCGGCGAACAGAAAAACTATCAACACCATTCGACACGTCCGACCGGTCGTATTTGGACAAAGCAGTTTCGGCGCCCGCGAGAGACACCATCCGATCGCCACGACTGTCAGCGGCATCGCCAACACAAATCCATAATGAAACAAAGTGGTACGTAGCGGAAACTTGGCGAGCATCAGCCCACCAAGCACAATCATTGTCCAGACCAACCCATGGGATCTCGAGTCTTCAACCTCCGACCGCCACCAACGAATCAAATACAACGTGAATAAACTAATCGCAACCACCGGCAGTGCTCGACCATGAAGCAGCAACGAAAACATCGATTTAGGCAAAAACACTAGCCCCGCCAATGCCGCCACCGCAATGAAAAGACCCCGCGAACTACCGCGGGCTTCACGCCCAGCCTCGCGCCAATCTTCGATATATTTAGCTGCCACTAGCGCCAATGCGATCGCTATGGCGGATTTCAACACTACCATCAGATTTGGATACCATGGATCGAATCCGGCGAGCCGCTGATAAAACACTTCGTCCGTTACATTGCTGTCAAAGACATGCATCCAAGTACCCAAGACCCCATGAACGGCATCCGTTTGGGGCATCTGACGAGAAAGCAAAACCACAAACAACACCGCGGGAAGGATCGCCCCAACCAAATAAAGCAAAGCATGCTTGGCCAATTGCGCCGCAGTCGAATCACCGCGGCGCATGTTGATGAAAAATGCGAACACGATCATTCCACTCACGGCAAGGAACAACTCCGCCTTGCCCAGAAAGACACCTCCCCACAACAGACCGACCAGCAAACAACGCCACCAAGCATGGTGATTCTTGGAAGATAGCAGTGCGAGAATCCCAAACGCCATCAAAACTCCGTGCGTCATCTCGTGCGAGTAAGGGCAGACGTAGTTGTAGTTTCCAAGCAACAAAGCATGGCTAAACGCAAATAGCGGCAAAAAACAGGTGGTTGTTAAAAACGCCGTGCCGACATCAAAGGCCCTAGTCAACAAAAGATAGATCAGCGTAACCAAGATTAACAGCAAAACAACATTTGTCACGATCAACGTGGTCAGCGAAGCGCCAAACCAATGGAACATTAACCCGTTGAAGTAGGGTGAAAGCGGACCATTAAAATAGGCGATGTCTGAATAGAGAACGTAGCCTTCAGACAGCCGCCAAGGCACATAGAGTTCCCTGCCGAAATCGATAACGACATCTGGCCAGCGGCGCCAGGTGAGCATCAGCAACCCAGCCACCATTGCGTACAAACCAAGCAAGCCGAAATAGTAATTCGACTTATTCTCTGGTTCGAGCAATTGGCTTTCGGCCATGAACTGTTCCGCAACAAGCAGCTGAAATGAAATGGGGCAAACAAAGACTTGGTTGCCGCACAATCTAGCTAAAAAGAGGTTTGGAACATATACCGAATCAACCTTGTCGAGTGATCCGCGTTGATTCGCGTCCATCGCCGGTTAAAAATCTACGCTTAAACTGACCGGCCGATGATCAAAGAGTGCTGCACGATGGCCCCGGGAACGGTTTTGAATTCCCATTGGTAGTCCTTACTCGCCGGAAGCGTTTTCATCAGATCGTAAAATTCCACCTCGCGATAAGTTCGAGCACTCGTCACCGCACCATCCCAAGCGAAACAAGCTGGAATGATTGGTATTAGAAAGCTAAACACCGCCTCTCGAATCGTCAACGGCCAAGTAAACAAACTCACCAGTAAGCCGTACAAGAAATTTGGCGGAAGCGTCACCCACCACAACCATCGAGGCGGCACCGTCCCGTCAGTCAACTCAAAAATGACTAAAGGTTGCTTAGACTTTTGAGCATCCAACAACACCAACCTCGCTTGCTCGGGTGCAAAATGATGAAAACCACAAACCAAGGTCCGGACCACCAACGATCCGTCGCGAATCAACGAGTCACAGCCTCCGTTGGGTGTTGTCCTAAGTTGCTCCATCAGCGGTGCGCAAGCGTTAAGTGATTGCTCAAAGTATTGAATCGACGATGCGATTTTGGCTTTATCTTTATCTAACCGAGCCATCCACCCTGACGGCGGTCGAAGATCGGTAAGCAACAGCTCGACCCTATGATCTAAGCATTGCTCGGCCATCATCAACTCCAGCGCCTCTGGCAGCGGCCCGCCATTGCCAGAACAGACATCGACAATCGTAAACGCTTCTCCGTCCATATCAGCCAGCAGCAACCCCAGCTGATCAGCGACGATTCGAGGCACACCCAACCATCGGTGCACCACAACGATCATGGAAGTCACACGATCTCGAATCCAATCCGGGCAAATCGCCAGATCCTCGATTTCAAATAAATGCAAACGTTTCAAATGCAGGCGTTTCGTTTCATAACTCAATATATATCCGTTGAACCACTAGTTGTCATTCCCTGTCTCACTCGTCCATTCGGTGGAAGCGGGTTGATTCAAAGACGCTTTTTGAGTGCTCTGCTTGTTGTTTTGCTCGGGCGATTCAGCAAAGAAATTCAAGTTGGCGACGCGTTGCACTGTTTTTTGCCTTTGGTGTGTCGATCTAACAACCGCCGTGTCTTGCTCGCTCCAATCAAACAACTCTTTGCTCATTCCCTGATTTACTACTGGGCCTATCTCTTGCGGTTGCGATTGCCCCAGATCCGGTGTGAATTCGATTGGTGAAAAATCAGTTGGCGGCGATGCGGATGTCGACGGAATCGTATTGTCGAGCTGCAAGATTGTTTTCCCCTCATTCAACATCTGTGTTTCAATGGAATTTGAGTCCACAAACCCTCCAGGGGCTTCGATTATCGTTGTCCCTGCATCGCTAGAGAAAAAGTCTGAATGCTCTTGGACTACGCCCCCGTTTGGATCTTGAGTCACAATACCGCCATCGACTATTTCATGCTGTAGCGTCTGATCGACATTCAAACCAACGTCACCAAGCTCACCATGCTCGGTGGCACATCCAGCACATCCCAAGTTGGTTTGTCCGCCCGCATGCCCCGGCACTCCATCGTGCCCCGGCACTCCACCGTGCCCTGGCACTCCACCGTGCCCCGGCCAGCCGCCACCAATCGCGCGGTACAATCGCACCAACTGAATGTTGGCGTTGGCTCGAGCAGCCGCCGATGCTTGGCTGTCTTGCAGCAGTTGCAGCTGAGAATCGAGTACGCGTTGAAAGTTGGCTTTACCGATTTTGTAACGTTGGAGGCTGAGTTCAACCGCGACTGCATCTGATTGCAAGGCATTTTCGAGTGACACCAATTGTTTTCGGAAGCCATCGTACTTTACCATCGCATCCTCGACCTCTTTAACCGCATTCAGCACCGTCGAGCGATAACTAATAGCAGTCTGACGCAATCGTGATTCATGAATCTCAATGTTGTCACAAATTCTACCAAAGTGCAAAATGTTCCATGTAAAAGACGGTCCCACGTTAAAAGCAAGCGAGTCAGTCTGGAACAAAGAAGAAAAATCTTGGGCACTCACCGAGATCGATCCTAATAAAGTCAACGTCGGATACAAATCCGCTTTCGCAACACCGATCAGCGCTGTCGCCGCACCAACTTCCGCTTCAGCCCGACGAATGTCTGGGCGACGTCGAATCAAATCTGCTGGAATGCCCGTTTCTGGAACATAGGGCGCGTCTGGAATCGGCCCGATACCAACAAACTCGCGAATCATCGGGGCAGGGGATTCGCCCAACAAAATACTAAGCCGATTAAACTCGCAATTAAGCTGCAACTCCAAGATCGCTTTATCAGCTCGCGAACGATGTAAAAATGCCTTCGTTTGCTCAGCATCAAGTTTGGTTCCCACACCCACGTCCGCTCGACTACTGACGATTCGATTGGTTTCCTCTTGCAACATCAAGCTTTGATCGATCGTCTGAATCTGGTTTTGAAGCAAACGAATACTCAAATAGCTCGCCCCAACATCGGCGACCAAAGTTTGCTGGACATCCCGTAACGAATACTCTTGAGCCATCAGCTCGGCTTCCGCTGCTTGAATCGCGCGTTCGAGGCGACCAAACAAATCAATTTCCCATATTGAATCCAAACCGGACGTGAACAACTGAAACGGATCTCCGTTTTGACCAACGAACGGCCGGGCATTTGGGCTTCGCTTAAGATACTCATAACCAGTGTGCGACGTCACGTTTGGAGCAAAATTCCCGCCGTTAAGACTCACGTTGGCGCGGGCTTCGATAATTCGTTCGGCAGCAACTTGGACGGTCAAATTGTTCTGTAGTGCTTGCGAGACCAATTGCTCCAATGTCGGATCAGCAAAACTACGCCACCAACTATCAAGCTCAACGGACGGCTGCTGCTGGAACTCGTGGGCTTGATACTGCTGAGAAAGCGTCGGAACGTCAGGCTGCACAAACTCCGGCCCGACGAGCGTACAACCACTCAAAAATACGAAAAACGTCGCCAGCCCCAACAAAAAACCGGTTCCTCGCATCGATTGAACCTTCGCATCGGCTGAGAGATTTGTTTTCCAAGATACCATTTGAGTTCTACTTTTACGGAAAAACGAGGATTTTTTAGGCACTTAAAGCCAACACCGCCAAATTACAATGGTTCGTGATGCCTCAAGCGGCCAAGTTGGGCTGATGCCATACAACCCTTTCAAGAGGCAATACAGGTACGACCGGCGCAACCACTACGAAAAGGATTTTCGGCCTAGCTTCTCTGTAACTCATCCATTTTCGGAATAGCCGTTACAGTTTGACACCCATTGGCAACTAGTGTGTCTCCCATAAGTCCCATTGAAAAACTGAAGAACATTGGTCATCAACCGGATCCGACAAAATGAATACATCATCCGAATCCTGCATCGCGATTGAAAACGTCACCTACCAACTCCATTCGCTTGACGAATTTGGTTTTGAAGCCAGCATCGATCTCGCTAGCGGTTTACGTTCCAAAGGCCTGCTTACATTAGGGCCAGATAAGTTAGGCGTGACCTTCCGAGTACGGGAAAACAAGGACGGAATGACAAAGTGTTCGTTTTCGAATCTTTCCTTGTCTGGATCCGAGATAATCCGAAAATACCTCCGCAAACAACAGCGAGGCTTCATCGAAGGCGCGCTTGATTCGCGATCTTATGACGAACTCGCCGAAGGACTCGTCGGTGCCGAACCAACTTTTACTCCAAGTACTAGCGCTCCAAAAACCGCTCCCCCCAGTGCTAGCACGACAAGCAATGAGCGAGCTACGAACTCCAACGAAGCTGAAACCAACAACTCACAAGAAACGTGGCCCCTACCTAAATCTAACCAAGTAGTCGCGGCCTCCAGTTCAACGAAAACAACTGCGTCTCAGACCACT
>CAZKTR010000107.1:0-9556 GCA_964555525.1 uncultured Pirellulaceae bacterium | reverse complement strand
GCGGAACCGCCAAGATAGGGAGCCATCTTTTTACCGGCACCGGTCTTTTTCACGACCGCGGTGACGATCCATTTGATAATTTTTGCAAAGATGTAGCCAAGAACCAAGAGCACCACTGCACCAATTATTTTCGGCACATTCTCTCCGAGCATCGGGGCCATTGAATCGGTGATACCGGAGAGGAAGTTACTAGCGCCTTTGGCTGCGCCGGCAACACCATCGCCGGCGCTTTTTACAGCGTCGTTTACTTGAGCTAAAGGAAGGAAGTTACAGAGATTGGTCACTTGGGACTCCTAATAAGAGATAGAGAAAGGTAGGTACACTAAATACAAAGCAACTCTCAATGTTGAGAAATGACTTTGATAAAAATCGTGTTTTGATCAGCCAGAATCGCCACCGAAAGTTGAGGAAAGCAAAGCTGTGAAGGTAGGAAGGTGCAAAATTAAAATCCAACTCAAACCGATTAACACCGTTTGTCTTGGCTTCCATCTAGCCGCGTGACCGTTTTCTAATGATGTTGCTCAAAAGAACGAACACTGATTGGAAAAATACCGCGCGGCCAAATTGTTATTTTGCGAAGGTAGGAAAAGTAAAAAGCACTCGCTTGCAGCCGGATTCTGATGTCCTTGGCGTGAGCTAGCAAAGCGACTTTAGTATTGGTTTTATCCGCAAAAACGTCAAAACCGTCGCTATTCCCAAGGGATTTTGCTGCTGGACATTTGTAAAGAGACACACTCAGCGAGCAAAATTCGCTGCTCGAGAGTAACGTAACTCTCGCTGAGACAACGGCTTACGTAGCACTGCCAACCATCGAACGCTAGCAGGAAATAAGGGAAAATTTCAGCTGGTGAAAGGGGGGCGACGCCTGATCAGCGGGGCAATCGGCAGGGCATTTCATTCCACGTTCTCACACTTGATTCGGTCAAGATCGAAAACAATCACTCGTATGCCGTCAACGAGACAATATATCGCTGCGAGGAAGTATGCAAGGAACGGATAAACCATCATCCCCAGAAAGTTTTGCGAGATTACCGAAAGCGCTGGCTTACTTTGCCCCACATCAATCAGTGCGAATTCAAAAAATGTTGTGAAGACGAACAATGCTACCATCGACAGAAGCATTAAAAGAACAACTACGATCAATAACCGATCAAATATCGTTGCAATTACGGAGCCACGTTTGGCAGTCCCAAGACTTGGAGTCCATTGGTTGCGAAATCGTCCGATTGCAATCACCAGTTGACCTACGACGACAAGGCATAATCCGATTGTTAACATTTTCGCGTTGGAATTAAATTCGATAGTCAAATCCTCTGGAACTATTATGCTCCACGGTGACGCCATTTCGTCGTGACAATTGTGCCTGACATCCGCTTGGATAAAAGCAAAATCGCTTCGGCCATTGAAAACACGAAAACACCCAAAGCTGCCCATACGAATTGGGAGCTACCGATATCGCAGAATGACCACGTGTCAGAAAAGACTCTCGCTACAACAGAAAGTGATCTTGGACCGAATACCGCCAGCAAAACTAAGCCAACGACAGGCATCACGATGGGAATGAACAACGTTTTCAAAACAACTCCAAACACCAGATAACGCTATTGGTTACCAAGCCGAAACGAGTGTTCTTCAACACGATCACAGACGAGATCTAGCCAATGCGAAGATTCGATTCGAGTCGGCGGACGGCTTCTTTGGCCGAGTACTTCGCGTGAGGCAACACGATGCCTTGATCCTCGTCCAACCACTTTTCAACTTTTCGTCTGGCAGCAATGACGGTGCTATGACTGCGACCGCCAAAGTAATCACCGATCTCTGAAAACGCGGACCCTGTATACTCACGAGCTAGATACATCGCCAACATCCGAGCCGCACTGATTCGCTTTTGACGGCTGCTAGACTTCAGCTCTGCCGCGTCAACTCGGCAGAAATCACAGATCGCCTTTTCAATCGCTGCCATCGATGTACAAGCCGGACCATTCATCGCAAACAAATCCGATAACACTTCTTTGGCAAATTCAACGTCGACCGTGTCGCCAAACGTCATCGCGTAAGCATGAAGTCGATTAATCGCCCCCGACAGACGACGAACGTCACGCGGAACCTGCTCGCAGATCAAATTCAAAACCGCCGTCGGTAACTCAAAGTTGCGATCGGCACAAAGCTTCGCAGCAATCTTCATACGGCCTTCGAGATTCGGATAGCTGACCGAACAAGTCAAACCTGCCGAAATGCGATTGCAGATATCATTGCCAAGGTCATCCAATTCCAATGTCGATCGGTCGGCCGACAAAACAACTTGCTTGCCAAGTCGCACCAGATTATCGAGTGTTTGTTGGAACTCGGCCAAGGTAGCTTTTTTACCGGCCAAGAATTGAATGTCGTCGATCGCCAACAAATCCAGACCGCGGAACTTACGGCGAAACATCGGCAACCCGGTTCCCTGTCGCAACGAACCAACGAACTGCGTCGTGAATTGTTCAGCCGAAACATAGACGCAACGCTTCAATCGCAACTTCTTGCGGAAGCCATGAGTAATCGCTTCAAGCAAATGCGTCTTACCGCAACCAGTCGGGCCATGAATGAACAGTGGAGAAAATTGCCCTGGTGACTCGAACAGCTGAGCGACTCCGGCCCGCAGCAACTTCGCATCCGGGGCAAAGGAAAAAGCTTCCAGCGTTGGCATGGCTCGTTTGATCGACCGACTCGCGTTAGTTTCAACGATTCCCGAAGCCGCAAACGGGATCGCCTGCTGAACCGTTGAATCGACAGGAGCTTCCGCTTCGCCCTGAGGCGTCTGATCGCTAACATTCGAATCCGGCTGAGCCACTTCGACTCGAATCGTGGTTTGTGGCCCACAAACTCGCTCGACCGCTTTTTTGATATCGCTTGAAAACGTCTGCTGCAAACGTCGTACTGAGAATTCGTTCTTGGCAAAAACCCGCACAACGCGTCCAGCACTTTCTTCGCTGACTTCAATGCAACCGCGGTTAAACCACATGTCGAATAGATCAGGACCGATGGAAGCCTCTAGCAGGTCGACGATTGCGTCAGCCAGGTTTACCCCCGCGCTGGTCGTCGGTTCATCGCTGCTAAAATCCTGGGTCGACAAAAGTCACATCCTGACGCATTTATCGGCAAACCTTTTTTGGGTGCGAGAAACTGGAGAAGTCTCGAAAAAAAAGGCCGTCCTTGTATTTATATTCTCAGCTCCACTTCATGTGGGGCATGATGAATGTTGTTGGTGAGGACCAGATTCTAAGAGTGCTAGCAGGCTTGTCAAACCTTAAGTAACGAATTGTTTGGTCGGAAAATTGTTTTCTTAAAATATCGTTGGCGGAATCAAAAAACCCGTCAAAACTTCTCATCAATAGCGCATGTTCTAGGCGTCGCACTCTCTGAATGAGGTGGATAATTTGTCAACGGAAATTAACCGACTTGTTTTAGTATTATCTGCTTGACAATGCTTATCAGCGCGCGCCGCGCAAGCAAAACACGCGAGCGCTGAGATCCCAACGAAGTTAAAGGGTTAGCCGCTGGAGTTTTGGCGATAGATAAACTCGAACACGATCACCCGGTCATTATTACGGGGCTAAAACAGCCTTTCACTAGTCAACCAGCACGATCACTGAGTCTGCTGTGAGCCGCGAATCAATGAGATAAAGTCTTGGCTCAGCTGATGCTTTGATTTGGGGTCGTTCAACTCCAGTAAAACCCCCATTTGCTGAACTTTATTGTCGACATAGGTTACCGTTGGATTTTTCATCAACATCGCCCCAGTCGATTTACGCCAGCTTTTAGCCAAGTAAAACCCGGCCCAATGGGTTGGCTGCTGCTTAAGTCCGTGGTTTGCCTGAAGCAATTCAATCAGCCGGGAAGGATCCCCCGCCCACCCGCGAAAGGTAATTCGTCGGCACGTTTGGTATTCGTCAAAGTAGTAAGTCAACGAACCGTGCAAGTCCCACGAGTTCGTGCCGGTAACCAAAGCAACTCTTTTACCTCGCAAACCGTCGGCCGCGGGAACGTTCGAGACACGGTCCCAACGTTGGCCAACCCAAGCTGGAGTGATGTTGTAATTGAAAATCTCGCCAAAGTTCATCACGGGTGTAAATTGCATCGGTGTTGCAAAGTCAGGCCCAGTGGCATTGCCACCAAAAGTCATCGTTTGCGCCGCGCCAAAATCTGGCGTCATCCCCAATGTCGCCGGATCAACCCCACTTAGTCCGTTGCCGGGAACCATCCCGATGATGTTGTTGTTTTCGTCATAGATCGGGCCACCCCAGTCCGAGTACCCCGCAGATTGCCCAACTGCCACAGGCTGCCCTACGATCACCGGTTGACTATAGATGGTGTTCGGCTGATAGCCGGCTTGCTGAGCCGGAACCAAGCCCGGTGTCACGGCACGATGATTCGATCCGCCTGTTAAACCACTATTGGAAGATCCTTGGCTGGCTGGCAACGCACTATTAAAGCCTGGCTGAGTTTGACTTGGCTGAGCTTGCACCACTCGTCGCTGCGACGCCTGCCGGAACGGGCTCTTCTGCAGCGACGAAGACGCCTGCACGGGCTGCGGATATGTGTAGCCACTTAACTGCGGCTGAGAAACGGGCAACTGCGGCGCAGAACTAACTCTGGGCTGGTTTCCCAAAGGCACAAGCAAGGGCGTGGCAATGATACCAACCAAAATCGCAGGAACTAATAACGTGCGAAGCATAGGAAACGCCTTGAAACAACAAAAACAAAAAGTCGTATCAATCTATCGATCATTTCCTACCGCCACCTGTTGTTGCACTCGCCGCCCCCTCACATGCCGTTCAGCCCCAACAAACCGTAGTGACCGGGCATTTGATTTATTGGTAAACCGACGCGTACTAAACCGACGCAGGCGATCCTGCAACTCAATACCGCAAGTGTGCGAATTCTATCAATCAAGTATCCGTGCAAAAACTAAGTAAAAGAATTCGGTAATAAAAAGCGCGACGCACAAACGAAAAAAACCAGCAAAACTAAAAAACCGCTTGGCGACTCTGGTAATCTAGCAAAGATCCGTAAACCTAAAGACTCCGCAGCGCTTCATAAATAAAAATTACATCGTTAACAACCCAACTCTGAATCCGGTAGCTTACGGAAATCAAAAATGTCTGGAGAAGTCACGGACGCCTTCGCCACTCACCGTTTAAAGTTTTGTTACTGGAGAGTTACGATGAAGACCGCTTTATTGAGTTTAGGCCTTAGCTTACTGACTTGTTTTGGCGTGACACACGCCCAGTCGGGCACCCACACGGCCAACCCAACCCCCACCAAGAACATTGTTGAAACCGCAGCAGGAACAGGTACTTTTAACACGTTGTTAGAAGCCGCCAAAGCCGCTGGCCTTGCCGATGCTTTGGCAAAAAAAGAGTGCACCATTTTCGCCCCGACGGACAAAGCCTTTGCAAAACTTGACAAGCAAGTCGTTGCGGACCTTTTAAAGCCAGAAAACAAAAAGCAACTAGCTGCGATCCTCAAGTACCACGTCGTCCCGGGGAAAGTAATGGCCAAAGACGCCGCGAAGCTTACCGCAACACCAACGCTTAACGGCCAGCGAATTGCTTTGGACGTTGCCGCCAAACAACCGATGGTCGGCGGCGCCAAAGTTTTGAAGACAGACATTTCGTGTAGCAACGGGATCATTCACGTCGTCGACTCAGTGATCATGCCGACGACGAAAACGATTCCAGAAATCGCCGCCGAAGCGGGATCTTTCAAAACCTTATTGGCTGCTGCCAAAGCAGCCGGTCTCGCCGAAACCCTTGGCACCGACGGCCCCTTCACCATCTTTGCTCCCAACGACAAAGCATTTGAAAAACTGCCCGCAGACACCGTCAAGGATTTGCTCAAACCTGAGAACAAACAAAAACTCGCGAACATCCTTAAGTACCACGTCGTCTCAGGTAGAATCTACGATGCCGAAGCACTCAAGGCAGGTAAAGCCGAAACGCTGCTCAGTAAAAAGATGATCGTGGCAAAGAAGATGGGTAAAGACGTAAAAATCAACGACGCCAAAGTGTTGAAAACCAACATCGAAGCTTCAAATGGAGTGATCCACGTAATCGACACTGTTCTGACTCCGGCCGAATAAGCAGCCAGTTTCCAAACAACTCTTTTCTGATAAAAGCCTGTCACTCGCTGACAGGCTTTTTTTGAGCCGTTTGATTTTGGACAAAACGAATACAAGCTTGACGCGCAAGTTTTGATGTTGAGCTAGTACAAGCTCGACGCGCAAGCGAGTGCATTTTTTTCGGGTATTTGATACATTTGCTTGCGCGTCGAGCTTGTAAAAGTAACAAAGAACCGTTCGCAAAATGCCTCAGCGACACTCATTCACCAAAGTTAGCCGTCAGCCAAGCAGCATCAATCCCCATTACCGCCGCTGCGAATTCAAGCTTGGTTTCATAATCCGTCGGCAAGACCTCACAGTGATACTCCATCTCCTGAAGGCTTGTTTGAGCCGATTCGGGCGAGAGTTTTTTGCGGACCTGTTTTACGAATACCCCAAAATCCGAGTCCTCTAAAGCCTCCGCAAATGTCTCGTATTTCCGTAACATGTGCCCATGATTATGTTGCAAAATCAATTTGCGACAGAAATTTGCGATCGAATTCATTTGCAACACCGAAGCACAAGTGCCCGCCATCACCAACGCTCGATCGCGATCAGACATCTGCAAACGATCCTTGAAAGCTTGAGCGATGCGAAGGTAAAGAATCAATTCTTGAAAGGGATCGAGCATACTGGAAAATTAAGAAGCAATTGAAAGAGAACCGCTTAAGGAAGGAAGCATCGTAATTACGGCCAACAAAGACTAACATGTTGACAATCGCTCGCCTAGAACCCGAATATTCAATCTGCGAACATCGCTAGTATGGACCAATCTCTGATCGACGAATTCCGATGGCTAGTTGATACCGAAGCGGCAGCATTGCTACGATTGGCCCAAGACGACTTTCTGGCGCACACCAGCCCTCTAAAAATCGCCAAGAACTTGCGAAGTTCCACCTCGCTCACCCGAGCGGCATTGGTCATGGAACAAGCCCAGCTCCGTATCCGAGCTAAACATAAATTCCCGCTGGCCGACGAAATGTTCTTTACCAAACGGGGCTTGGAACAATCCTCGGGCATGAACCTGTCTCATTTTAAAGCAAAACAGTTTGCAGAACACGAATCGGTGTTGGATGTTTGCTGTGGCATCGGCGGCGACTTACTCGGACTCGCAGGCCGAAATCCAGCCAACGAAAATCTAGTCACCACAGGAATCGACAACGACCCAGTCACCGCGTTGTTTGCATCGCACAACTTACAACATATTTTACAAGCCCGCCAAATCTCACATTCAACTGCAACGATCCTTCACTCCGACTTTGCCGACGTTGACCTGAACGATTTTTCCGCCATTCACTTAGACCCCGATCGGCGCAAAGGGCGCCGGACAACCGATGGACGTCATTTCAGCCCGAGCCTGATCGATGTATTCAATCGAGTTTCCGAATCCCAAATGGTGTCGGTCAAAGTGGCCCCTGCCACACCGATGGAAGACTCCTTTCCTGAACAACTCCACCGACAGTGGATTGGCGATCGCCGCGAATGCAAACAACAAATCCTGTGGCTCGGCTCCGACCTACCACCCAGCCAACGCTCGGCGACTCTGATCTTGGACGACGGGGCGAGCTACCACATCGGATGTGAAGGCCGGAACGACATTGAACGAACGGTTGCTCCGAGCCTAAAGCGGTACTTGTATGAACCCCATTCGATGGTGCTGGCTGCAAAATTAGAAGATCACTTAGCCGCCAAACACAACTTACAACGGATCGCCAAGTCAACTCCCTATTTCGTATCGGAGGCACTCGTCGAAGAACCACTTTTAAAAAGATTCAAAGTCATTGAATTGTTTAAACTCGACATCAAAACGGTCCATCGTTTTTTATCTGAAAAAAATGTCGGGGAAGTCGAACTCAAACAGCGTGGCATCGACAAAGTAACCTTCGAACGTTTCCGAAAACTAAAACTATCGGGCAACAAAAAAGCGACTTTGTTCTTGACACGTTATGGAGCTCCCGAAAAACGCCGAGCCATCGTAGCCAAACGCTTACCCAGCGACTCCAACAACTAGATTTTGAAGCGGGTAATTCGCAATAGCGGCCCCAACCGTAAACCTTACGACTCATCCGACAACAGAATCACTATCAGTCACGGGTACACAACGACTTTTTAAGTCGAACAGCCATTGATCAACCGTAGCACTGGCTTGATGGGTGTTGAAGTCTTCATTGCTTACATAACTGATCGCAGCTTGCTTGCCGACAGACAGCGTGCCCAGTTCGCCTGCTCTCCCCAAAGCTAACGCTCCATTCGCGGTTCCCAGCTTCAGGACATCCATCGCCGACAACTTGGGAAAGTCGGCCGCGATCAATTGCAAGTCAGCAAACAAATTCAAATCAGGATTTGACGCTCGCGAGTCCGTGCCCACGGCTACGTTGATTCCCCGATCCAACATCTCTTGCAAAGGGTAGGGTGCATGCTGAAAAAACTGATGAGTCCGCGGACAAAAAACAATCGACATGTTTTTGTTTCGTTGCACCAAATCCAATTCATCCGAATCCAAATAATTCCCATGCACCACCAAGCTTCGCGGTGCCTGAGACAACCGTCCCAAAAAGCCTTTGATCGAACGACGAGGCACGAACGTTTTCGGATCCCATGCATCGAAGTCCTGGAGCAAGTCAACGAAGTCGCCGGTCAAGCTGTCACACAACTGCCGTTCGGCAAGCGTTTCAGCAACATGCATGGCGACCATGCTATTGTGTTTTTTTGCGGCAGCGCAAATCTGATCATGCAAGCCCCAAGTAACCGAGTACGTCGCATGCGGACTCGCACCACAGGTGAAACTCTCCGGCACCAATCCATTCTTCAACAAATGAACATCTAACTGAGTACGTTGTTGCTCAAGCAATTCTGCCTTTCGGCCCAACTGCTCTAAAAACACCGTCGTATGCACTGGTGTCTTGTGTTCGGTAGCCAAGTAAGATTCTTCGCCAACGGGATCGGTCGCGATGTCACCAACAGCCCACACGCCCGCTTGAAACGATTCTTGGATTCCGGCCACGATCGATTGATGCTTCGTCGGTGCATCATCTGTCTTCCGCTGACCAACAACCAAACGAACCCAATCGGTAAACTTAATTCCCGGCCGGCCCAGCGGTTGTTCCAACTGACTAAATTCCAGATGCGTATGAGCATTGACCAACCCCGGCACGATCGCAACATTACCAAGGTCGATCGTGCGACAAAGACCCGGCAACTTCATTGACTCACGGTAGGGCTCCACGGCGGCGATGCGACCATTGACCACCATCACGCAACCATTTTTTATTGACGGTTCAATAACAGGACAAACCCAGGCAGCGCGATAAAGTACGGTTCCAGTAGCCATCAGACTTCCAAGGTAGTTATCAGATTTACTTCAACGAAAACAGCCAACGAAACCGCAAACTCGGAATCGTCGACTTCCAAAAT